>JAZGDQ010000328.1:0-5829 GCA_036477985.1 bacterium | reverse complement strand
TTAGGTTCGGGAAAAAATCGCCTAGCGAAGGACGGCCAGAACGTCGTCCTCGCGCATGATCAGATACTCCTCGCCCTCGAGCTTTATCTCGGTGCCCGAGTACTTGGCGAAGAAAATCCGGTCCCCCTTCTTCACACCCACCGCCTGGCGCTTGCCGTCGTCCCCCACCTTGCCCGGACCCACGGCGATCACCTCCCCCTCCTGGGGCTTCTCCTTCGCCGAGTCGGGGATGATGATCCCGCCCTGCTCCTCCTCCTCCTCCTCCTCCACGCGCCGCACCAGCAACCGGTCCTGCAACGGCTGAATCTTCGTCTTCAACTTGGCCATCTCGCCGCATGCCTCCTTTTCCCGCCGTTTCGGCCAGCACCAGCCCGCTCCTCTCCCTTCGGGGAGGAACGGGCGCCAATGAGCTTGGGTTGGATATCTGCAATGATTGGCACTCTCGCGGAAAGAGTGCTAATCCGCCCATTTTATAAGGAAGGCGCAGAGCGATGTCAAGAGATTGGAGGGCCGGCCGGCGCGTGCGCCGCGGCGGCGGCGGGGAGGCCATCCTTCCAGGAGACGACGAATAAGGGGAGCAGAAATAACGGCTTGCCGGGAATATCCAAGAACGATTCGATGTTTGGGGCGGGGGGGCGGATCCGCGCTCCGATGGGGGGCCGAAGCGAAACTGTTTTCTGAGATAATACTTGCAAACGACTGAAATTAAACTTGAAACGCCTTTCAACCAATGGGCGGGGTCTTTCCTCGATCTCACGTTGGCGGGCAGCCGCTCCCTATCCCTCCGGCCTGACTTCGGCGAGCTCAGCCGAGCCGCGACGAGCTCAGCCGAGCGGGGAGGGCTGGGGAGGGGGAGAGAAGGCAAGTCCGCCCGGAGAGTGGGTAGAGAGCCGCCCCCTCGCCCCCGCATCGATCGAACCGCCTAGCCCGTGTACTCGAGGATGTGCATCCCGCCCCCCCAGCGGTCGATCAGGTAGAGGCGCCCGTCGGCGTCGGCGCAGATGTCGTTCGACTGGACGGCGGGCTTGCCGAAATCGCAGGCGGGGACGTAGCAGCCCGCCTCGCGCGGCGAGAGGGGGTCGGAGATGTCCACCGCGCGCAGGCCGGCGTTGAAGTAGGTGAGGAAGACCAGGTTCGCCCAGGGACCCTCGGCCGGGATGTTCTCGATGATGTTGTGGGCCCCGAAGCGCCCGCCGCGGTCCATGTACTTCTCCCGGTCCGGAAAGTAGGCCGCCACCGGAATCGGCTTCCCGTCCTCGCGGATGTCGATCACCCACAAGAACTGGCTGTCCGGATAGTTCGTGTGGGAGCGCGCCTCGTCGGTGGCGACAACGTAGGGCCTGTCCCCCACGGGCCAGACGGTGTGGGTCGAGCCCACGAAAGGGGGCGACCAGCAGAGGTGGGAGACGAGCTTCATGTCCGAGAGGTCGGCGCAGTCGATGACGGCCATCCCGCCCCCCCAGAAGCCGCAGTACATCCGGTCCCCCCGGATGAAGGGCGGGCCGTGGCAGGTCCACACCCGCTCCATGGGATCGGAGTCGGCGAAGGGGGGCTCATGGTCCAGGCGCTGCTCGGGGAGCCCCCAGACGCTCACCACCTCGGGCTTGAGGGGGTCCTTGATGTCGAGGGTCCAGATGACCCGGTTGCGCCACCCCTCGGCCTCGTTCGGGAAAAAGGCGAGCTGGCGCTCGTTGTCCACCCCGAAGCGGTGGGGGCCCCGCCCGGGCAGGTCGTAGAAGCCGACCCGGCGGGGGGAGGAGGGATCGCTGATGTCGTAGATGAGGCACCCGCCCCGCGCCTTCTCCCCCTCGGGCGTCTTGAGGCGCTCGGAGTTCACGTAGAGGAGATCGTCCCCCACGATGCGCACCTTGTGGTTGTGAATCCCGGGATCGGCCGGAACCTCGGCGACCAATTTGGGCTTTGCGGGGTCCGAGACGTCGTGGACGGTGAAGCCCTCGCGCCCGTCGAGCCCGATGGCCCCCACGTAGGCGAAGCCGTCCTTCACCTCAACCAGGCTTCCGCCCCCCCACCCGGCCTCGGGCGCATGCCCCAAGAGCCGGAAATTCCTGGCCTCTTCCGGATCGCCGACAGCCATTTCCCTCTCCTTTGAATGAAAACGAGTCCAGCCCTGCTGAATGCGCTCTGAACATACCCTATCGGCCGCGGGACACCCTATCGACAGCGGGCCGTCCCCGCCCGCCCGCGCCGGCCCCCGCCGGCCGTTATTCGTCCTTGCCCTCGTAGACCTCGACCACCCGGGCGCAGTCGTCCTCCTTCCACCCGGCCGCCTCGGCCCGCCGGAACATCTCGAGCCCCGCCTCGGTCATGGGAATCCCGAAGCCCATCTCCTCGGCGAGCTCCACGCAAAGGCCCAGGTCCTTGACGTAGATCCCCACCGAGGCGTGGGGGGTGAAGTCCCGCGAGAGGATCTTCTCCCCCTTCAGCTCGAGGACGTGGCTCGCCGCCGCCCCCGAGCGCAGGCACTCCATGATGGTCGCGGCCGAGAGGCCCGAGCGCTCCCCGAGGAGGAGGCCCTCGGTCAGCAGGGCCACCCCCGCGTTCACGATGAGGTTGGTCACCAGCTTCATCGAGCAGCCCGCGCCGTTCGCCCCGGTGTAGAGGACGCTCTTCGCCAGGGGGGCGATGATGGGACGCACGCGCTCGAAGATCTCCTTCGCGCCCCCCACCATGTAGGCCAGGGTGCGCGACTCGACGTGGGGAACGGTGCCCGAGACCGGCGCGTCGAGCATGGCCACCCCGCGCGCGGCCAGCTTCTCGGAGAGCCCCTTCGACCAGGTGGGGTGCATGGTGCTCATCTCGACGAGGATGAGGCCCTCCTTCCCCGCCGCCGCGATTCCCTCATCTCCTATCGTGTTCTCCTCGATGTGCTCGGGCTTCAGGAGCATGGTGAAGACCACGTCGGAGCGCTCGGCCACCTCGCGCGCCGAGGGGAGAGGAGTCCCCCCCGCCTCCTCGAGCATCTTCATCCGGGCCGGATCGACGTCGTAGCCCGCCACCTCGTGGCCGTCCTCCATGAGGTTCCGCGTCAGCGGCGTCCCCATCTTCCCCAGGCCGATGAACCCCAGCCGCTCTCCCATGGCGCTCCACTCCTTTTCGATGCCGCCGATTCCGCCGATTCCGCCGAATCCGCAAACCGGCGAGATCGCCTATCCCTTGCCGTCCTTCCCCTCGTAGACCTCGATGACGCGCACGGCGTCGTCCTTCCCCCATCCCGCCGCCTGGGCGCGGAGGAACATCTCGCGGCCCGCCTTCACAAGCTGAAGATCGAAGCCGCGCTCCTTGGCGAGGTCCATGGCCAGCCCCATGTCCTTGACGAAGATCTCGACGGCGCCGTGGGGGGTGAAATCCCGCGCCAGGATCTTGGGCCCCAGCATCTCGAGCAGATTCCCCCCCACCGTCCCCGCGCGCAGGCACTCCATCAACGTCTCGCCCGAGAGGCCCGAGCGCTCCCCCAGGAGGAGGGATTCGGTGAGGAGGGCCACCCCGGCGTTCACGAACAGGTTCGTCACCAGCTTCATCGTGCAGCCCGTCCCGTTCGCCCCGGTGTGGACGACGCTCCGCCCGAGCGGCTCGATGATCGGGAGCACGCGCTCGAAGACCTCCTTCTTCCCTCCCACCATGAAGGCCAGGGTGCGCGACTCGACGCTGGGCACCGAGCCCGACACCGGGGAATCGAGCATCTCGATCCCCTTGGCGGCCAGCTTCTCGGCGAGGCCCACCGACCAGGTGGGATGCATCGTGCTCATCTCGACGAGGATGAGGCCCTCCTTCCCCGCCGCCGCGATTCCCTTGTCCCCAATTGTGTTCTCCTCGATGTGCTCGGGCTTGAGGAGAATGGTGAAGACCACGTCGGAGCGCTCGGCCACTTCGCGCGCCGAGGGGAGCGGGCTCCCCCCCGCATCCTCGAGCGTCTTCATCCGGGCCGGATCGATGTCGTAGCCCGCCACCTCGTGGCCGTCCTCGAGGAGGTTCCGCGTCAGCGAGGTCCCCATCTTCCCCAGGCCGATGAACCCGATTCGCTCTGCCATTTCGGTGCGCTCCTTTCGAAGATCGAAAATCCGCCCGCAATCCTCAGCCTCAAGGGGGCCCCGCCCCTGGGGGGGGGCCGCCCCTGGGGGGGCCTCGCCCCCGGAGGGGCCCTGCCTCGGCGGAGGCGCCCCGGGGTTCTCCCATCTATCCAGAGGGACTAGAATATACACGCCCCCGCCGATTTTGTGAGGGGAGATCCGAAAGCCGCGCCCGGCCGCCCTCAAAAGAGGGGCCCGCGGCCCCTTGAAGAGAGGTTCTCCATGCCCCAGACGCCGCTTCTCGCCCGCCACGAAGCCGCCGGGGCGCATCTCGTCGAGGAGGCCGGCTGGCGGATGCCCGCCCATTTCGGGGACCCGGGGGAGGAGCACCGCGCCTGCCGCGCCGGGGCGGTCCTCATCGACCTCTCCCACCGGGGGAAGCTCCGCTTCTCGGGCTCCGACGCCGCCGAATTCCTCCACGGGATGCTCTCCAACCGGGTGAGCGATCTCGCGGCCGGCGAGGGGAGCTACTCCACCTTCCTCACCCGCCAAGGCAAGATCGTCTCCGACCTCACCCTCTACCGCACCGAGGAGGACATCGCCGCCGACCTCCCTCCCGGGATGGCCCCCCGCCTCGCCGAGGCCCTCGACGCCTACATCATCATGGAGCAGATCGAGGTGGAGGACCGCACCGAGTCCCTCGCCGCCCTGGGGGCCTTCGGCCCGGGCGCGCGGGCGGGGCTGGCCGCCGCCGGCCTCGAAGTCCCCGGCCTGCCCGAGCACGGCCATATCGAACGCAAGGGGGTGCGGATCGCCCGGGAGCTGTGGACCGGGGAGGAGGGCTACCTCCTCACCACCCCCGCCGGGGAGGCCGAGGGCCTTTGGGACGCCCTCGCGGGGGCGGGCCTTCGTCCCGCCGGCCTCGCCGCCTTCGAGACGCTCTCGCTCGAGGCCGGCGTCCCCCTCTACGGCAAGGACATGAGCGAGGCGGTCAACCCCATGCAGGCCGGCCTCGAGCTTCGGGCCATCGACTTCGAGAAGGGCTGCTACCTCGGACAGGAGGTGGTGGCCAAGATCAAGTACCTGGGGCAGGTGAACCGCGGCCTCGTGGGAATTCGCATCGAGGGCGACGCGGTTCCCGAGGGAAACGCCAAGGTCCTCTTCGGCGAGGAGGAGGTGGGCGCCCTCACCCGGGCCGCCCTCTCCCCCACCGAGGGGAAGGTCCTCGCCCTCGCCTACCTCCACCGGCGGGCCATGGCGCCCGGAACCAAGGTCGGGGTCCGCCTCGGGGAGGCGGAAGCGGCCGGCGAGGTGGTGGCGCTGCCCTTTTACGGCGGAGGCGAGGCCTCCTGAGCGGGAGGCGCGGCTTCCTGAAGGCGAGGCGCGGCCTTCTGAGGGAACGGAAAAGGCGGATGGAAACTTCCGGTTCTTTCGAAAAGCTGTTCACGCTGGAGGAGGCGCGCGGGCTCATCCCCGCCCTTCGGCCCCGGATGCAGCGGATGCGGCGCCTCTGGGACCAAATCCAGCCCCACAAGGAGGAGGCCGAGCGGGCGGCCAAGCGGGTGGACCTGGGCGGGGAGCGCCTCCCCGGCGGCGGGAGCTATCTCCCCCTCGTCGAGGAGCTGAAGTTCCAGCTCGCCTTCTTCCAGAAGGCGGGGGTCGAGGTGAAGAGCCTGCCCGCCGGGCTGGTGGATTTCCCCTCCGAGCGCGAGGGGCGGGTCGTCTACCTCTGCTGGCACGTCGAGGAGGAGACCGTCTCCCACTGGCACGAGCTCGACGCCGGGTTTGTCGGCCGCCGGGC
>JAZGDQ010000327.1:0-2703 GCA_036477985.1 bacterium | reverse complement strand
TTTTTGACCTGCTTGAGAACCTTGAAGCCGAGGATCGAGTTGTGGTGGGTGATCTCGGGCTGGTCCCCCCAGAGCACGAGGCACTTGGGATCGCCCTCGTAGTCGGGGGAGTAGTAGTTGCCGAAGGTGGCGTTCGAGGCGGACCGCCGGGGCATCATGCACTGGGCCCGGCCGGGGCCGGTCCGGTTGGTGCTGCCCAGGTTCAGGAGGAAGAGGTCGACGATCCAGGCCACCTCGTCGGCCTTGGTGCCGTCGCCGCCCGTGACGGCGAGGGGGCCGTAGCGGTCGATGACGCGCTTGAGTTCGGCCGCGCAGGTGTCGAGGGCCTCGTCCCAGCCGATGCGCTCCCACTTGCCCTCGCCGCGGGCGCCCGCGCGCTTCAGCGGATGGAGAAGGCGGTCGGGATGGTAGAGGACCTCGATCCCGGCCAGGCCCTTGACGCAGAGGCTGCCGTGGTTGTTCGGATGGTTCGGGTCCCCCTCGACCTTGATCGCGCGCCCGTCGCGGACGTGGACCCGGATGCCGCAGCCGCCGTGGCAGAAGAAGCAGCCCGAATTTACGATCCGTGTCCCGTTTTCCCCGCTCAATTGGGCGTTTCCCCTTTGGCCCGCTTGCGGCCAGGCGCGGCCGCATATTTAATACTAATTTGTCTTTAATAAGGGGACCCGTCAACCGCGAACCCCCCGGGGGAGCCGCGGACCGAGGATTCTTTTCGGAGGGTGTGGATTGGCCGTATAATCCCCCTTTCGCGGGAAGCGAGCGGTTCTTCCGGCTGAGGCATCCATGACGACGGCGATTTCGGCTTTTTACGAGGCCCTGGAGAAGGGGGCGGCGGGCGAGCGCCTCTCCTTCGAGGAAGGGTGCGCCCTCCTCGAGGGGGACGATCTCCTCGCCCTGGGCGCGGCGGCCGACGAGGCGCGCACCCGAAAGCACCCCGAGGGAATCGCCACCTACAACATCGACCGCAACATCAACTACACCAACGTCTGCGACGTCTACTGCACCTTCTGCGCCTTCTACCGCCCGCCCGGCGGACACGCCGAGGCCTACGTGCGCACGCGGGAGGAGATTCGCGAAAAGATCGAAGGGCTCTACGCCGTGGGCGGGCGGCAGATCCTCCTCCAGGGGGGGCACCATCCCGACCTTCGCATCGAGTGGTACGAGGACCTCTTCCGCTGGATGAAGTCGGAGTTCCCCGACCTCCACCTCCACGCCCTGAGCCCGCCCGAGATTCACCACATCGCCCGCCTCGAGGACATGCCCTACGAGGTCGTCATCTCGCGCCTGAACGCCTCGGGGCTCGACTCCATCCCGGGCGGGGGCGGGGAGATTCTCGTGGACCGCGTGCGGAACGAGATCTCCCGCCTCAAGGTGGACGCCGACGGCTGGCTCGCGGTCATGCGCGCCGCCCACGGCCTGGGCCTGCGCACCACGGCCACCATGATGTTCGGCCACGTCGAGACGCCCCGGGAGCGCATCGAGCACCTCGAGCGCGTGCGCGCCCTCCAGGACGAGACCGGCGGCTTCACCGCCTTCATCTGCTGGACCTTCCAGAACGACGGCGCGGCCGCCCTCAAGGCGCCCACCGTGGGGAGCAGCGAGTACCTGCGCACCCTCGCCATCAGCCGCCTCTACCTCGACAACTTCGAGAACCTCCAGTCCTCCTGGGTGACCCAGGGGCGGAAGATCGGGGAGCTCTCCCTGCGGTTCGGGGCGAACGACATGGGCTCCACCATGCTGGAGGAGAACGTGGTGAGCGCGGCCGGCACCGTCTTCTGCATGGACGAGCAGGACCTGCACCGCATGGCCCGCGCGGCGGGGCTCGCCCCCCGGCGGCGCAACTTCTTCTACGAGCTGATCTGACCCCCCTCCGTGAGCCGTTCCGCCGCGCCTCCCTCCCGGACGGACGACCGGAGCATCTGGAGCGCCGCGCTGGTCTGCCCGGTGGCCTCCCCTCCCGTGCGCGAGGGCGGGATCCTCGTCAACGGCGATCGGATCGAGGCCGTCGGCCCGGCCGATGAGCTGCGCGCCGCGGCCCCCGGCGCGCCGGAGCGCGCCTTCGGGCGGGCCGTCCTCATCCCGGGAATGGTGAACGCCCACACCCACCTGGAGCTGAGCGGGCTCGGGCGCTTCGGGGAGGGCGGGCCGCCCGAAGGCGGCATGGCGGGCTGGATCGGACGCCTCGTCCGGGAGCTGCGCGAGTGGCCGCCCCATCTCTTCCTCGCCTCCGCGCGGCTGGGGGCGGCCGCCTCCCTCGCCTCGGGGGTGACCTGCGCCGGGGACATCACGGTCTCGGGACAGAGCCTCCCCGCCATGGGGGACGCGGGCCTGCGCGGGGTGGCGTTCCATGAGGCGTTCGGCCTGGAGGAGGAGAGGGCGGAGGAGATTCTGGCGGAGCGGATCCCCGCCGAAGGGGAGATCCCCGACATGGCGGGCGGGCTCGCCGGGGGCCTGCGCCAGGGGGTGAGCCCCCACGCGCCCTACTCCACCTCGCCTCGCCTCTACCGGCTCCTGCTCGATCTGGCCGGGGCGCGCGGCTGGCCGGCCGCCGGCCACCTGGCCGAGAGCCCCGAGGAGGTCCAGTTCCTCCTAGACGGCGGGGGGCCGCTCGCCGAGATGCACCGCGCCCTCGGGAGCAGGGCAGAATCGTTCACCCCCCCTGGATTCTATCCCCTCAGCCACCTCTATGAAATTTATCTAATA
>JAZGDQ010000326.1:0-5031 GCA_036477985.1 bacterium | reverse complement strand
TCAACCGCTTCCCCTACGAGGACGGTTGGATGATCCGAATCGAGATGAGCGACGAGTCCGAGGTCGACGGACTGCTGGAGGCCGACGAGTACAAGTCCTACATCGAGGAAGAGAACGATTGACCTTCCCGACCGGGCTGCGGCCCGCCCCCGTCGGAGGGGCCGCCCCCGGCGGAGGGGCCGCTCCCGGCGGAGGGGGCGCCCCCGGCGCGCGCCGGGGGGGTCCGCGAATTCGCTCGGCTCCGCATGTGAAGCTCCGCCCTCCCAACCGGTTGGGGACCCGCCGTCATGCCGCTAACGCGCGAATCGCTGAGGAAGCTCGAGCATAGGGACGAGTTCATCCGGCGGCACATCGGGCCGGACGACGGCGATATCGCCGTCATGCTCGAGACCCTGGGGATGAAATCCCTCGGCGAGCTGATCGAGAAGGCCATCCCCGCCTCCATCCTCTCCGGCAGGCCGCTGAATCTGGGCGAGGCCAGGTCCGAGCAGGAGGTCCTCGACTCCCTTCGCGGGTTCGCCGGGCGGAACCGGGTGTTCCGCTCCATGATCGGGATGGGCTACCCCGACTGCCACGTCCCCTCGGTCATCCTCCGCAACATCCTGGAAGATCCCGGCTGGTACACGGCCTACACCCCCTACCAGCCCGAGATCTCCCAGGGCCGGCTCGAGGCGCTCCTCAACTTCCAGACCATGGTGATGGACCTGACCGGGATGGAGATCGCCAACGCCTCCCTCCTCGACGAGGGGACGGCGGCGGCCGAGGCGATGGCGTTGTGCCTCTCGGTGACGAAGGGCGATGGCCGGACGTTCTTCGTCTCCGAGGACTGCCACCCCCAGACCATCGAGGTGCTCCGCACCCGGGCCGAGCCCATCGGGGTGGAGATCGTGGCCGGGGATCACCGCGGCGATCCCCTGGCCAAAAAGCCCTTCGGCCTCCTTCTCCAGTACCCCGCCACCTGTGGCGAGATATTCGACTACGCCGGCCTCGCCCGCGAGGCCAGGGAGGCGGGCGCGCTCGTCGTCGTCGCGGCCGACCTCCTGAGCCTCCTCCTCCTCACCCCGCCGGGGGAGTTCGGCGCCGACGTCGTGGTGGGCAGCAGCCAGCGGTTCGGCGTCCCCCTGGGGTTCGGGGGGCCGAGCGCCGCCTATTTCGCCACCCTGGAGAAATACAAGCGCGCCATGCCGGGCCGCATCGTGGGCGCCTCCATCGACGCCGCCGGGGAGCCGGCCCTTCGCCTCGCCCTCCAAACGCGGGAGCAGCACATCCGCCGCGAGCGAGCCACGAGCAACATCTGCACGGCCCAGGTCCTCCTGGCCGTCATGGCCGGCATGTACGCCGTCCACCACGGCCCGGAGGGGCTCCGGCGGATCGCCCAAAGGGTGCACCGCCTCGCCTCCCTCCTCGCCGCGGGGCTCGAGTCGCTGGGCCACACCCTCCGCTCCGGCGCGTTTTTCGACACCATCGCGGTCGAGGCCGGCGCGGCCGGCGCGGGCAGCGCGGGCGGCGCCGGGGAGATCCACCGCCGGGCCCGGGAGAAGGGGATCAACCTGCGCCCCCTGGGGCCGGACGCGGTGGGCGTCGCCCTCGATGAGACGACGCGGCGCGAGGACGTGGTTGACCTCTGGGAGATCTTCTCCCCGGGCGCGGGCGCCGGTTTGTCCCTCGAGGCGCTGGAGGCGGAGGCGGGCGACCGCATTCCCGAAGGCCTTCGGCGGACCTCGCCCTACCTCACCCACGCCGTCTTCAACAGCTGCCAGTCCGAGACCGAGATGCTGCGCTACATGAACCGCCTGCGGGAGAAGGACGTCTCCCTCGCGCGGAGCATGATCCCCCTCGGCTCGTGCACGATGAAGCTGAACGCGACGAGCGAGATGCTGCCCGTGACCTGGGCGGGCTTCTCGGGGATTCATCCCTTCGCGCCCGTCGATCAGGCGGAGGGCTATCTCGGCCTCATCCGCGAGCTGGAGGGGATGCTGTCCGAAGTCACCGGCTTCGAGGGAATCTCCCTCCAGCCCAACTCGGGCGCCCAGGGGGAGTACACCGGCCTTCTCGTCATCCGCAAGTTCCACGAGAGCCGGGGGGAGGGTTTCAGGAGCATCTGCCTCATCCCCAGCTCCGCCCACGGGACGAACCCCGCCAGCGCGGTCATGGCCGACCTCGATGTCGTCGTCGTCGACTGCGACAAGGGGGGGAACATCGACGTGGACGACCTGCGGGCGAAGGCCGAAAAGCACGCCGAGAAGCTGGCCGCCCTCATGATCACCTACCCCTCCACCCACGGCGTCTTCGAGGAGGCCGTCACCGAAATCTGCGAGATCATCCACCGAAACGGCGGCCAGGTGTACATGGACGGGGCCAACCTGAACGCCATGGTGGGCCTGTGCCTTCCCGGGGAGTTCGGCCCCGACGTCTCCCACCTCAACCTGCACAAAACGTTCAGCATCCCCCACGGCGGGGGCGGCCCCGGAGTGGGCCCCATCGGCGTGCGGGCGCATCTCGCCCCCTACCTGCCGCGCCACGGCCTGCGGCCCGAGGCCGGGCCCGAGACCGGCATCTCGGCCGTCTCGTCCGCCCCCTGGGGGAGCGCCGGGGTCCTGCCCATCTCGTGGGCCTACATCTCCATGATGGGGGGCGAGGGGCTCAAGAAGGCGAGCCAGGTCGCCATCCTCAGCGCCAACTATATCGCCCGCCGCCTCGCGCCCCACTTCGAGGTTCTCTACAAGGGGCTCAACGGCCTGGTCGCCCACGAGTGCATCGTCGACGTGCGCCCGCTCAAGGAAACGGCCGGGGTGGAGGTCGAGGACGTGGCGAAGCGGCTCATGGACTTCGGCTTCCACGCCCCCACCATGTCCTTCCCCGTGCCCGGCACCCTCATGATCGAGCCCACCGAGAGCGAGTCCAAGGAGGAGCTGGACCGGTTCTGCGAGGCCATGATCTGCATCCGCGAGGAGATTCGCGAGATCGAGGCGGGAAAGAGCGGCCGGGAGGACAACGTCCTCAAGAACGCCCCCCACACCGCCGCGGACATTGCGGCCGACGAGTGGAGCCACCCCTATTCGCGCGAGAAGGCCGTCTTCCCGCTGCCCTGGGTCCGGAGAAACAAATACTGGCCGCCGGTCAAGCGGGTGAACAACCCCTACGGGGATCGGAACCTGGTCTGCTCCTGCCTGCCCATCGAGAGCTACGCCGAGGTCTAGCGCCTCCGGCCCCGGCCGGCGGAAGTGAGGGGGGCCTTGGACATTCCCATGAAGCGCGTTCCCGCCCGCTTCCTCGACACGGGGGAGGGCCCCGGCGCCTGGAACATGGCGCTGGACGAGATCCTCCTCGAGGACTGCAAGGCCCGCCTCGCCGCGGGCCGCCCCCCGGAGTCGGCCCCCGTCACCCTCCGCGTCTACGCCTGGTCCCCCCCCGCCCTCTCCCTCGGCCGGAGCCAGCGGGCCCGCCGGGACGTGCGCCTCGGCCTCCTCGCCGAGGAGGGCGTCGATCTCTGCCGCCGCCTCACGGGCGGGCGCGCCGTCCTGCACGAGGCGGAGCTCACCTACGCCCTCGTGGGGCCGGCGGCCATCCTGGGGCGGACGGTGGAGGAGAGCTACCGCCGCCTGAGCGCGGGCGTCGCCGAAGGCCTGCGCCGGCTCGGGGCGCGGGTCGAGTTCGGCCCCCCGGGCGGGGGCGGCTACGCCTCCCAGCCCTCCTGCTTCGCCACCACCTCGGTCCACGAGATCTCGATCGGGGGGCGAAAGGTGGTGGGGAGCGCCCAGTGCCGCGCGGGGGGGGCGCTTCTCCAGCACGGCAGCGTCCTCCTGCGCTCGCCCGAGGCGCGCCTGGCCCGCCTCCTGCGCCCGCGCGGGCGCGAGAGGGAGGAGGAGAGGAGAGAAGGGGATGCCGCGGGGCCCTCGGGGAACGGCCTGGCGGGCGGCCACGCCGTCGGCCTGTGCGAGGCCCTCGGGCGGGAGGTCTCCTTCGGGGAGGCGGCCCGCGCCCTTCGGGAGGGGCTCGAGGAGGCGGGCGGCTTCGTCTTCGGGGAGGAGCCCCTGCGCCCCGATGAGCGCGCGCGGGCGGAGGCGCTCGCGGCCGGGCGCTACGCCGACCCGGAGTGGACCCTCATGCGCTGACCCGGGGCGGGGGGCTTTTCCTTGACACCCTGCGCCGGAAGGTCCTATGTTCGGAGAAAGGCGGGCGTAATTCAGGGGTAGAATGCCAGCTTCCCAAGCTGGACGTCGTGGGTTCGAATCCCATCGCCCGCTCCATTTCGCCGCTCCCCGGGCCGCCGGCCGCAGGGGATGGTCTCTGTCCCGCGCAGAAGTCTCCGGCCGCACAGGGCCTCGCCGCCGAGGGTGCTCCAATGGCGAATACCGCCGTTGCGCTTGATCGTGACCTCCTGGCGGCCGACTTTCATCTTCATTCGAGGGCCTCGGACGGCTCCGACCCCCCCCGGCGGGTGATGGAGCGCGCCAAGGCGGCGGGCCTCCGGGCGGTGGCGCTGACGGATCACGACACCGTGGCCGGGCTGGAGGAGGCGGCCGGGGAGGCGAAGCGGCTGGGGCTGGAGTTCATTTGCGGAATCGAGCTCTCCACGATGGAGGAGGGCCGGATCGTCCACATCCTGGGCCACTTCATCGACCCCGCCGCGCGGCGCCTCCTGGAGTGGATCTCCCCCTTCGGGCGCATCCGCAAGGGGCGGATGGACCGGATTCTCGAAAAGCTCGGCGGGCTGGGCGTGACGGTCGATCCCGCCGACTTCTACGGCGCCTACGGGGAGGGGAACATCGGGCGCGGCCACCTGGGCGCCTACCTCCTCGAGCGCGGGATGGTGCGCACGCGGGAGGAGGCCTTCCGCCTCTACCTGGGGGAGGAGGCCCCGGCCTACGTCGCCCTCGACGCGCTGCGACCGGGGGAGGGGGTCGAGCTCATCGGATCGGCGGGCGGGACGGCCACCTTCGCCCATCCGCTGCTGAGCGGGGCGGATGAGATCATTCCCGCTCTCGTCTCGGCCGGCCTCGCCGGGATCGAGGTGAACCACCCCTCCCA
>JAZGDQ010000325.1:0-12190 GCA_036477985.1 bacterium | reverse complement strand
GCCAGGCGCAGCTCCTCGACGGTCTCGAGGGGTGACGCCCGCAGGGCGGCCCCAGAGCAGGTTCTCCTTGAGGGTGCGGATGAAGCGCTCGGCGCAGCCGTTGCTCTCGGGCGCCCTCACGAAGCTGGGCGGGCTCGAGCGCTTCGAAGCGGTCACCGCTCTTGGCGGCGCGCAGCTCCCTAGGCCCGCCGGGCGGGGTTCGCCCCCTTCCATCCCCCGCGCCGATCCCCGTCCGCCGGCCGAACTCCGCCGCCCCGCGCGCGCCGCCTCATTTGGGCGCGTCCTCGTTCGCGCGGTCCCAATCCTCGGCGAGATCGGAGATGTGCTTCACCAGCGCGCTGCGCAGGTTCGCCCCG
Organism: bacterium; assembly: GCA_036477985.1. GTDB lineage: Bacteria > UBA8248 > UBA8248 > UBA8248 > UBA8248 > JAZGDQ01. The sequence continues at coordinate 11,834 of JAZGDQ010000325.1, read as the reverse complement.
ATGGCGCCGTCCGGGGCGGACATCATGGTGGTCCCGCTCCACAGCACCATGGGGACGCGCACGCCCGGGCGGAGGTCGGCGAAGCGGCGCACCTCGAGGGAGATCGCCCCCTGGGCGTACCCGGTGAAATCCCCGCGCATGTAGACGTTCTGGAGGCCGTGGATGGAGACGTGAACCTGCGCGGCGCCGGGGGCGTCCGTCACGCGCACCCGCGGCAGGTTGGACCGAAGCATCGAGACGGCCAGCTTGCGCACCCGCTCCTTCTTCAATCCCAGCGCCTCGGCCGTGGACTCGCTCAGCGAGACCGAGACCCGAACCGAGGAGAGCCCGCGCAGCTCGGGGCACTTGGCCTTGTTGAAGCACCCGGCGGCGGCGGGGGCGGGAAAGAGGAAGAGAGCGGCGGCCAGGGCCAGGAGGCGCGGCGCGGTTCGCCCCCCCTTCCTCCGCTCAGGGTTGTAGTAGGATGCCATTCGCTCCCTCCCCGCGAATCGTCGGTTCGAACGTCGGTCGGCGGCGGGAACATCTTACCCCGAATGAATCGGGGTGGGGGGGAAAGCGGATCTGCGCCGGGGGAGCGGGGGAGGCGGATATGGAGCCGGACGGGGCGGAGGGGGGGGCGGCCGATCTTCTCGCCTCGGTCGAGGAGGAGGCGCTGCGGGCCTGGGTGGCCGAGTTCTCGGGCCTGCGCCACGGCCAGCGCAATCCCGAGGCCCTGGCCCGGAAGGAGGCCCTCCTCATCGCGCGCCTGGAGGGCTTCGGCCTCCCGGTCGAGCGGGACCCTTTTCGGTACGGGGGGCGGACCCACCACAACGTCGTCGCCACGCTGGAGGGCCGCGGGAGGGAAGGTCCTCCCCTCCTCGTGGGGGCGCATTTCGACGGGAGCGAGGGCTCGCCCGGGGCGGACGACAACGCGAGCGGGGTGGCCGCCCTCCTCGGCGCGGCGCGCGCGTTGAGCCTCCATCCCCCGGCGCGCACGGTCCGCTTCGTGGGCTTCAACCTGGAGGAGCCCCAGGGGCCGGGCGACAGGCGCTGCCGCCACGGCAGCCGCCACTTCGTCCGACGGGCGCGCTTCGGGGGAGATCGCTACGAAGGGGTGATCATTCTGGAGATGGTGGCCTACGCCGACGCGCGGCCCGGGAGCCAGCGGATTCCCCTCAAGCTGCCCGTCCCGGTCCCCGACGCCGGAACCTTTCTCGGCGCGGTCGGGACGCGGCGGGCGCGGCGCCTCATGGCGCGCTTCCGGGAGGCGGCGGGGCGGCGCGTCCCCGATCTGGAGGTGATCTCCTACCAGGCCCCCCTGCGCGGCTGGCTCATGCCCATCATCCGGATGAGCGATCACGCCGCCTTCTGGGACTGGGGATACCCGGCCCTCATGCTGACCGACACGGCCTTCCTGCGGAACCCGAACTACCACCGGCCCACCGACACGCCCGAGACGCTGGACTACGGTTTCTTGACGCGCGTCACCCGCGCCCTCGTCTCCGCCCTGGCGGCGGTGTGAGGGGGGCAGAGCCGCCACCTTCCTCTCGGGCGCTATCTCCCAAAAATCTCCTGCGGGTGCTTCTCGCTCAGCATGGCCTCGTTGATCATCCAGTTCTCCCGCGGCACGTCCTCGAACATCACCCAGACGGCCTCGGGGGGGGCCTCGGTGTTGTTCATGATCACGTCGTGCATCTCCCGGGCGACCTGCTTTTTCGTCTCCGGCGAGAGGCCGAAGGCGGACACGCGGACCAAGGGCATCGCGAATCTCCTTTCGTGAAAAAGAAGCGGGCGGGCGTTTTTCGTTTGGCCCCCGGATCATGCCACACGCGCCCGGGGGGTGCACGCCGGGGCGGAGGGGCGTCGGCGAAGGGAGCGCGGACGTTCGCAAAGAAAATCGAGCGGGGCGTTGCACCCCGCTCGACCTTTATCCTGTTTCCGGCCGGGGGGATTCCCCCTCTCGGCCGCGACGGGCGGATGGCCGCCCGTATGGGAGCGTCAGTCTTTCTCTTCTCTCCCCGCCCGACCGACGCGCGAGGCCGGGGAGATCGCGCCCTCGGCGCGTGTCGCGGGATTCCGGTCTATCTTCATGGAGCCCCCCCCTTGTGATGAAACCGCCTGCCCACGGGGCGGGGTCGCGCTCCGCCCCGATCGTAGGCCCCCGCCGGATCGGCCGCGCCCTCTTATCGGCGGCATTCGGCGGAGGCGTCATCCATTACTGTTAATATGGGAGGGGACGCGCGATCTTTCAACCCGAAATTATCTCCTCCTCTCATGGGATGATCCCCGCGGGATGATCCCGGCGCCCCGAATTCCGCCGCGGCCCCGGGGAGAAACGCGCCGCCCCCGGCGGGGGGGCTTCCCCCGGCGGAGGGCCTTCCCTCATGGCGGGTGGGGCGGCCCCCGGCGGAGGACCTTCCTCCCCGGCGGAGGACCTTCCTCTATTCCCCCGTTCGGCCCTTGATGGCGTCCACGGTGAACTGATCGCGGTCCTTCGCCATGTCTTCATTGAGGATGGGATGGAACACCTCGAGCGCCATGCCCGGCTCATCCCCCAAGAGCTTGAGGGTGTGCATCGCCCCCGCCTTGACGTGGACGACGTCGCCCGGCCCGACGCGGCGGGTGTCGCCCTCGAGGGTGAAATCCCACTCGCCGGCCTGGATGTAGAAGAACTCCTCATGGTCGGGGTGGTTGTGGAGCTTGGAGGGCGTGCCCCCCGGCTCGGTGAGGAGGTGTTGTATCTGGATGTTGTCCCCGAAGATTCGGCGGTGGGACACGCCGTCGCGGTCGTGGGTGAGGGGCAGCATGTCCCAGTTGTAAAAGCTCATCGTCCATCCTCCAAACGGTTTACGGCGAAAAGGGCCTTGAAGATTCCGCGGGGGCCGCGGCGGCGGCTCGGCTGCGGCGGCGGCTCGGCCGCATCCCCCCAGGCGTCGCGGGAAGAGTCCCGGCGCCGCCGACTATATCGGGTTAGCGCGGAGAAAAAAACGGTCCGCCGGCTTGCGCCCGCTAGGGGCCGGCGAGTCTGAGGGTGTAGCGCCCCTCTTTGAGGACGGAGACCTCGAGCCTCGCTCCCTCGGGCAGGAAGGCGTAGCCGAGCCGGGAGCCCCGGGCGCCGCGGATGAGGTGGAGGCGGAGTTTCCGGAACCGGCCGGTCATCTTCTCGAGGGAGAGGATGCCCGTCTCGCCCGACTCGTACCGGCGCGGATCGAAAATGAAACGGAGGGGGCCCTCGAAGGGCTCCACCATGACGGCCACCCGCCGCGTCGTCGACCCGATGTCCTGAAGGTATTCGGCGAAGAAAAAGCGCAGGCTTCCGATCCCTTGACTCAGATCGGGGATGGGGGTGAGGCGGACGTGGCTGGGCGCCCGGAGGGGGGCGAACACCCGCCCCGTCGTGCAGCCGGCCAGGAGGAGGGCCGCCAGGGCCAGGGCGGCCGGCATGGCCAGAGCAGCCGGCATGGCCGGGACAGTCGGCATGGCCGGGACAGTCGGCATGGCCGGGACAGTCGGCGGGAAAAATCGGCGTCCGTTCCGGAAGCGCAAGCGGCGATCCTCCCGCGCGGGCGGCGGGCTTTGCCGAATCCCTCGGCGCGGCGGGCGCACCCCCTACTCTTTCACAAAAACCGCGGCGGGGGAACGCCCCCCCTCCTCTCTCCCCCCGGCTGGGGCGGCGCGCCGAATGCCCTCCGCTGGCGGCGGCCCCGAGCATCGGCTACACTCCGCACTCGGTTTCTCATAACGAAAACCACCTCCCGGGGCGCCCGCTCGCCCCGCCGGATGCCGGCCGTCGGCCGAGCGCGGATTTTTTTTGAAAGGAGAAACGAAATGCGATTTTCCGTTGCGGCCGGGGACGGCGCGGACCAGCGCACCGACGCCCTCCTCGTTCTGGTCGCCGAGAAGACCCGCAGCGAGCGTCTCAACAAGGCGCTCTCGGGGGCGATCGATTCGATGGAGCGTCGCAAGACCTTCGAGGGGAAGAAGGGCCAGGTGGCGCACCTCCCCGTGCCCGAAGGAAGGAAGGCTCTGCGGGCGAAGGTGGTCGTCCTGGCCGGGGTGGGGAAGGCGGAGGAGCTGGACGCCGACGCCGTGCGGGCCGCCAGCGCCGTGGGGGGCCGAAGGGCCCGCGCCGAGGGGGCGCGGAGCCTTGCGGTCGCCCTCGGGGGGTGCGCCGATCAGCTGGGCGCGCGCGCGGCCGCCAGCGCCGCCGCCGAGGGCCTCTCCCTCGGGCTCTACCGGATGGACCAGTTCAAGGAAAAGGACCGTGAGAAGCTCCGCAAGGAGCGCGTCGATCGCGTCGTGCTCTGCGGGGGGCGGGCCAATGCGGGGGAGTTGCGCAGCGGCTTGCGGACGGGGCGCCTCCTGTCCGAGGGGACCATCTTCGCGCGCGACCTCGTCAACACCCCGGGCAACGAGAAGCGCCCGCCCGACCTCGCCGCCCGCATCCGCCGCATGGCCCGGCGCGAGGGGCTGCGCTGCACCATCCTGGAGGAGCGCCAGATCCGCAAGCTCAAGATGGGCGCTCTCCTCGCGGTGGCGCGCGGAAGCTCGGCGCCCCCCCGCCTCGTCGTCCTCGAGCACCGCCCGCGCGGCAGCGCCGCCCGCCCCATCGCCTTCGTCGGCAAGGGCGTCACCTTCGACACGGGGGGCATCTCGATCAAATCGAGCAGCGGGATGGAGCTGATGACGACCGACATGAGCGGCGCGGCCGCCGTCTTCGGCGCCATGCTCAGCGTCGCCCGCCTCAAGCCGCGGGCGCCGGTGGTGGGGATCGGCGTCCTGGCCGAGAACATGCTGGGGGGGGACGCCACCCGCCCGGGCGACATCGTGCGCACCATGAGCGGCGCCACCGTCGAGATCCACAACACCGACGCCGAGGGCAGGCTCGTCCTCGCCGACGCGCTCCACTACTGCAAGACGAAATACCGGCCCCAGTGCATGATCGACCTCGCCACCCTGACGGGCGCCTGCGTCGTCGCCCTGGGGGAGAAGATCACCGGGATGTACGGCACCCACGATGAGCTGAACGCGCGCGTGTCCGCCCTGGCGAAGGAGACGGGGGACCTCGTGTGGCACATGCCCCTCCATCCCCACTTCGGCGAGATGATGAAGGGCAAGCTCGCCGACCTGTGCAACATCTCGGGCGTGCGCTGGGGCGGGGCGAACACGGCCGCCGCCTTCCTCCAGCACTTCGCCGAGGGGACGCCCTGGGTGCACCTCGACATCGCCGGCCCGGCGCACACGGCGCAGGAGGAGTCCTACCGGCCCGCCGGCGGCACGGGGGTGTGCGTTCGCCTCCTCGCCCGGCTCGCGATGGAGTGGAAGCGGCTTCCCAAGCAGAAGGGGAAGGCGTTCGGCTGCTAGCGGGGACGGGCGGGCGCAAGGCGCCGGGGCGCGCGGGGCGGGGGAGTTCGAGCGGCGGCGCGCATGGGGGGGGAACCTAGAGCGCGGAGATGGTCCGGGCGCGGGCGATGACGTTTTCGGCGTGCTTGGCCATGGCGACGTCGATCATCTTCCCCTGGTAGGTGATGGCGCCCAGGCCGGCCTTCTCCCCCTCCCGGAAGGCTTCGAGCATCCCGGTGTAGTAGTCCACCTCCTCGGCCGAGGGGGAGTAGACCTCGTTGAAGATGGGCACCTGGCGCGGGTGGATGGCCGCCTTGCCCACGTAGCCGAGTTGCTTGGCGGCGAGGGCGTCCGCCCGGCAGCCGTCGTCGTCCTTGAGCCGCATGTAGACGCCGTCGGTCGGGTGATGAAGGCCCGCCGCCCGCGCCTCGAGGAGGACCTTGCTCCGCGCGTAGAGGAGGGCGGTTCCCTCGGGCGTCCACTGCGCGCCCAGGTCGCGGCAGAAGTCGGCGTCCTCGGCGCTCCCGAAGTTGACCCCCACGACGCGGGGGGAGGCGGAGCAGATCTCGAAGCAGCGGTGGACCCCGGCCGCGCTCTCCATCTGGGCGATGATGCCGATGCCGCCCTCCTCGAGCCCGCGCTCGCGCTCGAGGCGCGAGAAGATGGCGTCGGCCGCGCGGACGCCGGCGGCGGACTCGGGCTTGGGCAGGAAGATCCCGTCCAGCCCCTCCGACGTGATGGCCTCGAGGTCGCCCTCGAGGAGATCGGTCTCCGTCCCGTTCACCCGCACGAGGATGACGGGCGGGGCGCCCGCGGCGGCCCGGGTGGCCCCGATGGCCTCGGCGACGATCTCGCGGGCCTTCTCCTTCATGTCGGGGGCGACGGAATCCTCCAGGTCGAAGAGGGCGGCGTCGGCGCCCGAGACGGAGGCCTTGGCGACCATCTTCTCGCTGCTTCCCGGGCTGAAGAGCATGGAGCGGAGCGGAGTCGAAGCGTCGATTCTGGGCATGGAAAATCAATACCTCATTTGGGAAAGATCCATCCGTTCGAGGGCGGCGCGCACCGCGCCGGCGAAGCGGCCCGCGGCCATTCCGTCGTTCGCCCGGTGATCGAAGGTCACGGCCACGCTCATGAGGGGCCGGACCGCGACCGAGCCGTCGGGCAGGGCGGCCGGGCGCGGCACGATCGCCCCCGTCCCGACGATGGCCGTCTGGGGCGGGTTGATGAGGGGGTTTCCGCTGACGACGCCCGAGGCGCCGAAGTTGGTGAGGGTGATGGTCCCCTCGCGCACCTCGTCCGGGCCGAGCGCCCCGGCGCGCGCGCGGGCGGCGAGGTCCTCGATGGCGAGGGCGAGCTCCACGAACCCGAGGGCGTCGGCGCCGTGCAGGACGGGAACCATGAGGCCGCCCTCTGTGTCCACGGCGATGCCGAGGTTCACGTAGCGCCGCACGAGGAGGGCGTCCTCCTCGTAGATGGCGTTGAAGCGGGCGTGGGCCGGGTCCCGAAGGGCGTCGATGAGGGCCAGGGCGAGGAAGGGGGTGTAGGAGAGGCGCGCTCCGTGGCGGCGGAGGAACTCCTCCTTGTTGGCCTCCCGCCAGGCGCGGATCCGCTCCATGTCGGCCTCGACGAAGTTGGTGACCTGGGGGATCTCCCGGGCCGAGCGGGTGAGGTTTTCGGCGATCCGCCGGCGCAGGCGGCTGTGGGGCTCCCTCCGCTCGCGCTCGCCCTCGGGGGAGTCCCCGGCCAGGGGGGTGAAGCGCAGGGCGATCAAGGGGGCTTCGGGGGCCTCTGCCCCCCCGCCCTCGCGGAGGCACCGCTCCACGTCGCGCGCCGTCACCCGGCCCCCCGCGCCGGTTCCCTTCAGGCGCGAGACGGCGCCGAGGTCGAGCCCGCGCTCGGCGGCGAGGCGCTGCACACGGGGGGAAATCCAGGCTGCCCGGCCGGCCCCTGCCTGGGGCGCGGCCCCTGCCTCGGGTGCGGCCCCTGCCTGTGGCGCTGCCGCCGTCCGCGGTGCGGCCCCCGCTTGGGGCGCTGTCCCTGCCTGGGGCCGCGGGGGAAGGGGGGCGACGGGAGCGACCCATTCCTCGGCTGTGGCGCCGGGCGCTTTGGAGGGGGCGGGCTGAGGAGGAGGCGCCTCCGCCTCGTCGGGCACCTCGGCCTCGGTCTCGAGGAGGGCGAGCACCTCGCCCACCGGCACCGTGGTGTCGGGCGCGACGAGGATCTCGGTGAGGGTGCCGTCGACCGGGCACTCCACCTCGAAGTCCACCTTGTCGCTCTCGGCCGTGAGGAGGACCTCGCCCCGCGTCACCCGATCCCCGGCCGCCTTCTTCCACTCGACCACCGTGCTCTCGTGCACGCTCGTTCCCATGCGGGGCATTCGCACGCGCGCGATGTGCATGGCCGGCTCCTCCCGAAAACCGCAGATAGGGCGTTTTACGCCAACCCGGGGGCTGGGGCCAACCCGGGGGCGGTCGTCATCCCGGGGGCGGGGCCCCGCCGGGGCGGGGTCTTCCCCGCCCACATCAGAAGGCGGCGAGCTCGCGCAGGGCGCGGACGACATCGTCCGTGCTCGGAAGGTAGGCGTTCTCGAGCGGGGGGCTGAACGGAACCGGGGACTCGACCGCCGTCACCCGCCGGATGGGGGCGTCCAGGTGCTCGAAGGCCTCCTCGGCGACGATGGCGCCGAACTCGGCGCCGATTCCCCCCCGCCGGCGCGCCTCGTGGAGAATGAGCAGCTTGCCCGTCTTGCGGACCGTCTCCAGCACCGCCTCCTTGTCGAAGGGGTGGAGGGAGCGCAGGTCCACCACCTCGACCGAGACGCCCTCGCCGGCGAGAATCTCGGCGGCCTCGAGGGCCTCGAGGACGGTGGTCCCGAAGGTGAGGAGGGAGACGTCCTCCCCCGCGCGGAGCAGGCGCGCCTTCCCGAAGGGGACGGTGTAGTCCTCCTCGGGCACATCGATCCGAAGCGCCTCGGGCAGGTCGTTCACCGGGTAGTTATAGAACTTCTTGTACTCGATGAAGATGACCGGGTTGTTGTCGCGGATCGCGGTCTTGAGCATCCCCTTGGCGTCGTAGGCCGTCGAGGGGGCGGCGATCTTCAGGCCCGGGGTGCTGAAAAACCAGGGCTCGGGGTTGACGCTGTGGAAGGGGCCCCCGCTCACCAGGGCGGCCGAGGGCAGGCGCAGGACGAGGGGGACGGGGCCCATCTTCCGGTAATAATTTCCGGCGGCGAAGTCGACGATCATCTTGAAGCTCTCGGTGACGAAGTCGGCGAATTGATACTCGACGACGGGGCGCAGCCCGCCCAGGGCGGCCCCAATGGCGGCGCCCGTGAAGCCGGCCTCGCTCAGCGGGGCGTCCACCACACGGTCTGCGCCGAAGCGCTCCCGAAACCCCTTGGTGATGTAGAAGGCCCCGCCGCCCAGGCCGATGTCCTCCCCGACGAGGTAGACCCGCTCGTCGCGCTCCATCTCCTCCCAAAGGGCGTCGCTGATGGCCTGGCGGTATAGGGGGGCGACCATCGATCAAACCTCCGCAGCTTTAGTCGGCGAATACGCCGTCGGTCACGCTCTCGGGCGCGGGGAAGGGGCTCTTGAGGGCCTCCTCGCGGGCGGCCTCGGCCTCGGCCCGCGCCCGGGCGTGGGAGCCGGCGATCTCCTCCGGGCTCGCGAGCTCGTTCGCGGTGAGGAACTCGTCGAAGCGGGCGATCGGGTCGCGCTCCTTCGTCCAGCGCTCGAAGTTCTCCATGTCCACGTAGTCGGCGAATTTGTCGTAGACCGAGTGGCCGACGGCGCGCATGGTGACGCTCTCGATGAGGGTGGGGCCCCCGCCCGCGCGGGCGCGCTCGAGCGCCTCGCCGCAGATGCGGTGGACGAGGGCGGCGTCTGTGCCGTCGATGAGGAAGCCGGGGATGCCGTAGCTCGCGCTCCGAAGGGCGAGGGTCTGGCAGGCAAACTGATCGCGCGGCGGCGTTTTGTAGGCGTACTGGTTGTTGTCGATGATGAGGACGAGGGGAAGCTTCTGGACGGAGGCGAAGTTGAGCCCCTCGTGGAAGTCGCCCGAGCTCGTCCCCCCGTCCCCGATGAAGTTGAGGACGGCCTTCCCGTCGCGCCGGATCTTCGAGGCCCACGCCAGGCCCGCCGCGATAGGGACCATGGTGCCGATGTGGCTGATGAGCTGGACGATCTGCTTGGGGGGGTAGCCCATGTGGAAGTTCCCGTCCCGCCCGCCCGAGGGCCCCCCCTCGCGCCCGAAGAAGTGGGCCATGATGCTGGCCGGGGGGTGTCCCTTGGCGAGATGGGCCCCGCAGTTGCGGTGCATGGGGACGAGCCACTCGTCCTCGCGCAGGCACAGGGCGCTGGCCGCGCTGGACGCCTCGTTGCCGCGCCCGAAGAAGGCGGTTCCGGGCACGTGGCCCGCCCGGAAGGCCGAGTCGAGGGTCTCCTCGACGGCCCGGGTGAGGGACATGATGTGGTGGAGGCGCAGGCAGGTGTCCCGATCGGGCGGCCGGGCGACCGTCTCCTTGGGGAGCCAGCGCGCCTCCAGCCCCTCGATGGCGAGGTAGCGGTCCTGCAGATCCTCGAAAAAATCGAGGCGGGCCAACTCCTCGGGCACCGCGGGCCGCCCCTTCGTCGCCGTCGTCTCCACGGGCCGCCTCAAAGGAAGGATTCGGGGCCCCGCCCCCGGGCCGGGAAGGATTGGACGGGGGGCGGGAGGGGCGGGGGAGGTGACGGAATCCCCCTCCCCCGGGAGGGGAAGGATACCAGAAGAGGGCGGAGGCGGGCGAGCGCCCGGGGGCCTTCCCCCTTTTGTTCGGGGGGCCGCATGAAGTAAAGTGCGCTTCGGCAAACGCCCGTTTTCCGCACGTTTTCCGGATTTCCCGACGGAGGAGAGATGAGTCTGCTGGTTGTCGGTTCGATGGCCCTGGATTCGGTCAAGACTCCCTTCGGCGAGCGGGAGGACGCGGTCGGCGGCTCGGCGACCTACTTCTCCGCCTCGGCGAGCTTTTTCACCCCGCTGCGCCTCGTCGCCGTCGTCGGGGCCGACTTCCCCGAGAGCGCCCTGGAGTTCCTCGCCGGCCGCAAGGTCGACCTCGCCGGCCTGGAGCGGAGCGAGGGGAAGACCTTCCGGTGGAAGGGGTCGTACGACTTCGACCTCAACACGGCGCACACCCTCGACACCCAGCTCAACGTCTTCGAGCGCTTCCGGCCCCAGGTCCCGGACGCCTACCGCGAGAGCGAGTACATCTTCCTCGCCAACATCGACCCCGGGCTTCAGGCCTTGGTCCTCGATCAGGTCAAGGCGCCCCGGCTCGTCGCCTGCGACACCATGAACTTCTGGATCGAGGGGAAGAGGAAGGAGCTGGCCGAGACGCTGCGCCGGGTGGACATGCTCATCATCAACGAGGGGGAGGCGCGAGAGCTGGCCGGGGAGGCGAACATCCTGCGGGCGGCGCGGAAGGTGCGCGAGATGGGTCCCAAGACGCTCATCATCAAGCGGGGCGAGTACGGGGCCCTCCTCTTCGAGGGCGATTCGCTCTTCTCGGCCCCGGGCCTCCCGCTGGAGGACATCTACGACCCCACCGGCGCGGGGGACACCTTCGCGGGCGGCTTCATGGGCTATCTCGCCTCGACGAACAACCTGGCCCACGACTCGCTCCGCCGGGCCGTCATCTTCGGGAGCGTGATGGCCTCCTTCAACGTCGAGTCCTTCAGCTTCGACCGCCTCGAGCGCCTCACCTATCCCGAAATCGAGGCCCGCTACCGCGTGTTCAGCGACCTCGCCCGCTTCGAGCCCCTCTGAGCCGGGCGGCGGGAAGGGAAAGGGGGCGCCCGGGGATGCCGCTTCGGATCATCGGCGGCCGCGCCCGGGGGCGGCGGCTGCGCTCCCCGCCCGGGGAGGGGGTGCGCCCCACCGGGGACCGGGTCCGCGAGGCCCTGTTCAACATATGGGGGGGCCGCCTGGACGGCCTCCGCCTCCTCGACGTGTGCGCCGGGAGCGGGGCGATCTCCCTCGAGGCGCTGAGCCGGGGGGCGGACGAGGCGGTGGCCATTGAACGGGACCCGGAGAGGTGCCGCCACATCGGGGAGGAAGCCGAGCGGGCGGGCCTCACCGAGGGCCTCCGGGTTATCCGGGCGGAGGCGCTCGAGGAGCTCGGGCGGCTGCGGCGCGAGGGGGCGGGGCCCTTCGATCTGGCTTTCGCCGATCCGCCCTGGGAGGAGGAGGCGCTTCGGCGGGAGATCCTCGCTCTCCTCTTCGAGACGCCCCCCCTCTGCCGCAGCGCGGCAGTCGAGGCGCCGGAGGGGAAGGAGGAGCCCGCGCCGCCGCCCGGGGCGCGCCTGGTGAAGCGCTCCCGTTACGGAGGGACCGTCCTCCTCTTCTTCGAGGCGCTCGCCGTTGGATCGGAAGGAGAGACGGAGGAGGAGGCGGAAGAGGGTGAGGAGGGTTGATTCCCCAGCGCGCCTCCCCCGGTGCGCGCGCCGATCGGGGGCGCATGCCGGCTCGGGTTGAAA
>JAZGDQ010000324.1:0-2364 GCA_036477985.1 bacterium | reverse complement strand
ATGTCGGCGGCGGCGACGTCGGGCCCGAGACGGGCGGGGCCGAGGGGCTGGAGGTCGTCGCCGTCCTCCAGGCCGTCATCGAAAGCGCGCGGCGGGGCGAGGCGGTCGAGGTCTCCGAGTTCCGGGGATGAAGGGGGCGGAGGCGCTTCGCCCCTACACGACGGGCGAGAGGCCGCCGTCGATGTTGACCGCCGTTCCGGTGATGTAGGAGGCGGCGTCGGAGGCGAGGAAGCAGGCCATGTTGGCGTACTCCTCGGCGTCCCCCATCCGGCCGATGGGGATGGCCTTCCCCCGGTGGGCGATTAACTCCTCGAGCGTCATGCCCGTGTCCGACCGCTCGTGGAAGTCGGCGACCTGGTCGGTGACGATCCGCCCCGTGCAGAGAGCGTTGACGAGAACGTTGTGCGGCGCGCCCTCCCCGGCGAGGATCTTGGTGAGGGCCATCCCGGCCGCGCGCGAGACCGCCGTCGGCGCCCCCTCGGCCGGCGGGGCCTTTCCGCCCACCGTCACGACGTTGAGGATGCGCCCCCACCGCCGCTCCTTCATCGGGGGGAAGGCGAGGCGGCACATCCGGATGGCGCCGAAGAGCTTGAGGTTGAGGTCGGCCTGCCACATCTCGTCGGTGATCGTCTCGAAGGGCCCGCGCACCGAGGTTCCCGCGTTGTTCACCAAAATGTCCACCTTCCCGAAATCGGAGGTGACGGCGGCGAAGGCGGCCTCGATCTGATCCGGCTCGTTCATGTCGCAGACGTAGGCGCCCGCCTTCCCCCCGGCGGCCTCGATCTCCGCCTTGGTCTCCTCCAGGCGCTCCTTGCGCCGCGCCAGGATGGCGACCTCCGCGCCCGCCCCGGCGAACTTGAGCGCCATGGCGCGCCCCAGGCCGCGGCTTCCGCCGGTGATGATCGCCACCCTTCCATCCATTCGCACCTGCATGAGGAAACCTCCAAAGGAAAGTGGATGTATTCCAGGGGCCGGCCGCGCGGGGGCGGGCCGCCGCCTAACCCGGGATGCCGTCCGGCCGGGGCCGGGAGAGGATGGGCCAGTAAACCACGGCGTATATCACGAAGGCGAGCCCCCACAGCGCCCCCGCCGCGATGAGCGCCTCCTTGTACTGCTCATAGAACAGGATGGGGGCGGCGGTGCGCACGAAGGCGGCGGCCGTCGCGAGGAGGATGGCCGCCTGGACGATGGGCCGGATGGGCAGCGGCCGCCCCGTGTGGAGCAGCCCCACGGTGGCCATCACGACCAGGATGGTGGTCCCCATCCCCCCGGCGGTGAAGGCGTGCAGGGCGCTGATGGCGGGGATGGGGCCGTCCAGCGCGGCGACGCCCTTGAAGGCGAAGCCCGCGATCAGCCAGGCGTAGCCGAGGTGGAATCCCCAGATGTGGGGCTCGCGGATGAGCCGCCCGGGCCGCCACCGGGCGATCCGCGGGAGCTGGGCCGCCGCCGCCGCGAGGGCGGCGATTCCGGTCCAGAAGGATTCGGGATCCACCAGGTCGGCCGCGAGGACGATGAGGGCGGAGCCGATGGCGAGCGCCTCGAGCGCCGGGTGGACGGGCGGCTTCCCTCCTCCCTCGCCGATGCGGGCGACGGCGCAGAAGGTGGGGACGAGGCGGCCGATGACGACCACCAACAGAACGACGATGACGTCCACCCCGAGGAGGAGCCCGGCCTCGGCCGCCCACTCGATCCCGGCCAGGCGCTCGAGGTGGACCATGAGGTTGGCCGCGAAGAGGAGGGCGAGGACGATATAGATGGTCATGTGCTTCCGGTTGCCGGGCGCGAGGACGACGGGCAGGACGGCGATCCCGAGGGCCGGGATGAGAGCGAGATCCAAGAGGGCGACCGTCAGGGGGTGGAGGAGGTCGGCGAACCACATGGCGAGCCGCCCCGCGACCCAAAGGCCGACGAGGACGCCGAGCCTGCGCCCCGTCACGGGCGGCGCCTGGCTCCAGGTCGACATCGCCGTGAGGAGGAAGCCGCAGACGGCGGCGAGGACGAAGCCGAAGAGCATCTCGTGGCCGTGCCAGATCACCGGCGGGTAGGAGACGGGGCTGGGCGCCGCGCCGAGGAGGACGACCAGCCAGGCGTTCAGGAAGAAGGCGCCGTAGAGGGCCGCGAGGAGGTAGAAGGGGCGGAACCCGTGCGCGAGGAGGGGGTGGTCGGGTTTTTTCCTCTCCGGGGGCGGCGAGATCGTCAGGAGCTGTTGCATGGAGTTCTCCGATCCCCTTTCGGGGCGATTCAACCCGGAAAAATCGGGAGGAAGCCTAGCTGCCAATTCCAACCGCGTTGTTCTGCGGTATGAGTCTACTGGGGGGGGACCGACGGTCCCGCCACCATGCGCCCCTACTTTTTCCCTCCCCC
>JAZGDQ010000323.1:0-2066 GCA_036477985.1 bacterium | reverse complement strand
GGACCGCGAGCCCCTTTGCGACAACTTGGGGGGGTTCGTCGGGCGGACCCACGACGGGGGGTACGCCGAGTACATCAAGCTGCCCGAGCGCTTCTTCATCCCCGTCCCCGAGGAGATCGACTACAAGACCCACCCGGCCGAGGCCGCCGTCATCAGCGACGCCATCGTCACCCCCTACAAGGTGGTGCGGCGCGCCCGCATCGCCCCCCTCGAGACGGTGGCCGTCTTCGGCGCCGGCGGCGGGGTGGGGATTCACATGGTCCTGCTCGCGCGCTGGGCCCACGCCCGCGTCATCGCCATCGACACCGTGGCCGACAAGCTCGGCAAGTGCCGGGACCTGGGGGCGGAGGCCGTGGTGGACGCCTCGCGCGAGAACGTGGCCGAGGCGCTGATGGACTTCACCGAAGGGCGGGGGCTGGACGTGGCCGTCGATTTCGTCTCCGCCCCCTCCACCCTGGAGGCCGGAATCGAGGCCCTCGGCAAGGGGGGCCGGCTCGTCACACTGGGCGGGTTCACACCCGAGCCCTTCCGCGCCTCGGCCGGCCAGATGCTCCTCAAGGAGCTCGAACTCCTCGGGAGCCGGGCCTTCACCAAGCAGGAGCTCACCGACGCCCTCGCCCTCGTCGCCCGCGGGGAGCTTTGGCCCCTCGTCACCGAGACCTACCGCCTCGAGGAGGCCGAGAAGGTCCACGCCCGCCTCGAGGCGGGGGCCATCACCGGCCGCGCCGCGATTGTGATGGATTAGCCCTCCGCGAGCAGCGGGAGCGCCTCGAGGACCTCATGGCCGCCGTCCAGGAGGCCATGACGCAGAGCGGCGATCCGGACGAGATCCGGAAGATGGTGAACCTCCCCAAGTACGAGAAGTGGCGAAACTACAAGAAATGGCTTCCCCAGAACGTGGAGCGCATCTGGCGCCACTTCCACATGGGCCTGTAGGTTTCCCCGAAGCGCGCGCGAACGCGGGGGGGGGGGGAGCGGACATCCCCCCTCTCATCTTTCTCCCCCTTCCCCCGCCAGGGGGGCGCACGGCCCCGGCCGGCAAAAGGAGCGAACGATGAAAATCGGCGTCATCATGTTCCCCACCGACTACTCCATCGGACCGGCCGAGCTGGCCAAGGCGGCCGAGGAGCGGGGCTTCGAGTCCCTCTTCTTCCCCGAGCACACCCACATCCCCTGCAGCCGCCTCACCCCCTGGCCGGGCGGCAAGGACCTGCCCAACGAATACTCCCACTCGCTCGACCCCTTCGTCGCCTTGGGGGCCGCCGCCGCCGCCACCGAGACCATCCGCCTGGGCACCGGCATCTGCCTCGTCATCGAGCGCGACCCCATCGTCCTGGCCAAGGAGATCGCCACCCTGGACCACATGTCGGGCGGGCGCTTCGACTTCGGCGTCGGCGGGGGCTGGAACCGCGAGGAGATGGAAAACCTCGGGACCGATTTCGCCAAGCGGTGGAAGGTGCTGCGCGAGCGGATCGAAGCCATGAAGGCCATCTGGACCCAGGACGAGGCCGCCTACCACGGCGAATTCGTGGACTTCGACCCCGTCTGGTCCTGGCCCAAGCCCGTCCAGAAGCCCCATCCCCCCGTCATCGTCGGGGGGAACGGGGAGCGCACCCTCGAGCGGGTGGTCCGCTACGGGGACGAATGGATGCCCCTCCCCCGGGGGCGGGAGTCCTTCGGGGACAAGATCAAGGAGCTGAACGAGATGGCGGCCAAGGCCGGGCGCGGCCCCATTCCCGTCACCATCTTCTTCGCGCCCCCCGACGCCGGCCGCCTCGATGCCTACCGGAAGGAGGGCGCCACCCGCTTCCTCTTCGTCCTCCCCTCGGCCGGGGCGGACGAGGTGCTCCCCCGGCTGGACAAGCTGGCCCCGTTCATTCAAGAATTCGCCTAGTCGGCCCTCCCCGGTTTCCGTCTCCGCATCCCCCCGGCCCCCTTCGAAGGGGCTGGGGCGCCCGCCCGGACGATCCACCGGGGACCGGGATGACCCTCGACGCCGCCGGGCTCTTCGCCCTCGGCACAGCCCTCTGCTACGCCCTCGCGGACATGTGCATCCGCCTCGGGCT
>JAZGDQ010000322.1:0-3245 GCA_036477985.1 bacterium | reverse complement strand
GGGGACTGATCGATGTTGGGCGCCTCGGGGCGCTCGTCGATGTGGCTCACCGAGTCGGTGTGGGTGGGGCCGTGGTCGCACATGTGGAGCATCATGGCGGCGTAGGTGATGTCCTTGGGCTTGATGGGGGCGTTCTTGGCGTCCTCGTGGCGGGCGATGTATTCGATCTTGGTGGCGGGATGCCCCGGAAACCGGGGGGCGTCGGTGTAGATCTCCTGGCTGAGGTCGACGATCTCATACATGATGGCTCCCCTTCCCGGCCCTCCCCTCGGGCGGGAAGAGCCGAACGAAATCAATGCCCGCTGCGCGGCGGACCTCCGCGGGTCTCCTCCGGAATCCGCCCGTTCTACCCCTTCCCCCGACCCCCCGCAAGACGGCCGAACCAACCGGCCCGGCCGGATAGTGCGGCTCCGCCTGATGTACTGGCTCAGCCAGAATGAACTGGCTCAGCCAGAATGAACCGGCTCAGCCAGAATGAACCGGCTCAGCCGGTCAGCCTCCTGGCGCCGCTCAGGCGCTAGACGGCGAGATAGCCGCCGTCCACGACGAGGTTGTGGCCGTGGACGTAGGCCGAGCGCGGGGAGGCCAGGAAGAGGATGGTTTCGGCCACCTCCTCCGGCGTCCCGAAGCGCGGAAGGGGCATGTTCGCCGTGCGGTGGGATTCGATCGAAGGGTCGGCGGCGATGAGCGCGCGCATCCCCTCGGTCATGATCGGCCCCGGGGCGACGGCGTTCACGTTGATCCCCTCCCCGGCCAGCTCGAAGGCCAGGGCCCGCGCCATGTTCACGACGGCCCCCTTGCAGACGGCGTAGACGGAGAAATCCGGCGCGCCGACGAAGCCGAAGGTGCTCGACATGAGGATCACCTTCCCGCCCCCGCGCTTGCGGAACTCGGGGACCGCCCGCTGGACGCTCAGGAAGTAGCCCTTGATGTTCACCTCCCAGGCCAGATCGAGGTCCGCCTCGGTCACCTCCATGAAGGGCTTGGTGGGCCGGTGCACCGCGCCGTTCAGCAGGATGTCGAGGCCGCCGAACGCCTCGACCGTCTCCGAGACCATCCGCTCGACGCCGGCCGCCGTTCCGCAGTCGACGGCGATGCCGCGCATCCGCCCCCCGGCGGAGGCGATCTCCCCGCTGAGCCCTTCGAGCGCCTCCTCGTTCAGATCGGCGACCGCCACCTCCGCCCCCTCGCGGGCGAAAAGGCGGGCCGCCGCCGCGCCGATCCCCTGCGCGCCGCCCGTGATCAGGGCCACTTTCCCTTCCAGCTCCATCCCGCCCTCCTTTCCGGTTTTCGAAAGCCGCGCCCCCGCCCGCTTCGCCCTGGGCCGCCCAGCCCGCCCAGACGGGGAGCGATCCCCCCTCTCTTTTCCGATGTGATAGCCTGACCGCCTCATCCGCTCAACACAAGCCGCGCCGCGCTCCTCCCGGGGGGCGCCGCGGCGGGAGGGAAACCATGGCAGAGCGCCCCAAGGAGATGGACGAATTCCTGAGCGAGCCCCGCATGGTGCGGCTCGGCACGACGAACGCGGACGGCTCCCCGCACGTGGTCCCCCTCGTCTACGTTTTCGATCCCGCCGAGGGGTCCTTCTTCATCAGCACCGGAGCGGACTCGGTCACCACCCGCAACCTGCGACGCAACCCCGCCGTCACCCTTTGCATCGACGACGACACGGCCCCCTTCCGCGCGGTGATCGCCGAGGGCGAGGCCCAGGTCTCCGAGCCCATGGGGACCGACCACGAAGGGATCAAGCGCGGGGTCGAGCACTTCTTCGGGCCCGGAGCGTGGGAGAGCTACAAGAAGACGCCCGTCGCCCAGAAGATCCGCGTCCGCGTGAACGTGGTCCCGAAGAAGTGGGCGTGGTGGGACCACCGCCGCAAGCTGATGGGATCCGCCCGCATCGACTGAGGCGAATTCGCGGCCCTGCCGCCGGGGCCAAAGCCGGGAAAGGGGCCTCCTCCGAGCGGCTTCCGCTCCCCGCCGGGGGGGCGGGCCTTCGCCTCCAATTGGTTGAATTTACATATTATTTTGCTTATCCTTGATAATGCTGTGTTTTCGGGGCATCCTTGGCTGTCCTGCCCTTCGCCACCCTTCGGAGCCTTCCACAATGTCCGCCTCCGAGAGAGAAAGCGGCGTCCTGAATCCGCCCGCCGCGGCCCCCGAGGCCGATCTCTCGGCGGCCTACGGCGCCCTCGCCTCGGCGGCCCTCAAAATCCTCCAGGAGAAGGAGCTCTCCCAGGTCCTCCAGACCATCTGCGAGGAGGCCTGCCGGGTCCTGGGGGCCGAGCGCTCTCTCATCCAGCAGGAGAGCGCGGATGCGTCCGGCGGCTACGACACATCCGTTCTGTGCGTCCACAAGATTCCTCCCGATTTCGTCGAAGCGCTCTTGCGGCGCCGCACCCCCTCGATCCTCACCGACGTTTTGAAGCAGAGCGAAGTCGAGGTCATCGAGGACACGAGCCAAGACGCGCGCGCTTTCGACCCCAAGGCGGTGCGCAAGGCGGGGCACCGGACGGCGTGCTTCATTCCGCTCAACGCCGGGGAGGCCCCCTTCCGGGCGCTCGTCCTCTACCACCTGAGCCCGCGCGAGTACTCCGCGCGGGACCGGGAGCTCGCCCGGGCGTTCGGCGAGCTGGCCGCGCTCGCCATCGAAAATGCCCGGCTTGTGGGCGCCCTCGAAACCCGCATCGGGGAGCAGGAGAGCCTCGGGCGCGCCCTTCGCCACGTCACCTCCGAGCGCGGGGCGGAGGAGATCGTCCAGGCCGTCCTCGCCGAGAGCGGGCGCGTCATGGGGACCGACCGGTGCAGCGTGATGCTCCCGGACGCAGAGACCGGGGAGCCGCGCCAATTCGTGAGCCAGGGAATCTCCACTGAGTTCAATGAGCGGCTCGCGGCCCTCCCCGAGCCCTTTCCCGTCGGGATGGCCTACCTTTCCAATCCCGGACGGGAGGCGCCCGAGATCATTCCGGACGCGACCACGGACCCCGCCTTCGGCCCGATTCAGGCCGGGGAGGGGCACCGCACCATAGCGGCCTTCCCCCTGCGGGCCAGGGGGCGCAACATCGGCGTCCTCTTCTACTTCTGGACCTCCCTGGAGGAGATAGGCGCGGACCGGATCGCCCTGGGCCAAGCCTTCGCCAGCCAGGTGGCGGTCGCCCTCGATCGGGCGCGCTCGGTGGCCGAGGCCGAGAGGCGCGCCGCCCATCTCTCGATCGCGGGCGAGATCGCCAAGGCCGTGGGCTCCACTC
>JAZGDQ010000321.1:0-4354 GCA_036477985.1 bacterium | reverse complement strand
CTCTCCCCCTGGCCGTATGCCTGGACGAGCTTGTTTCCGATCCGCTCCATGGCGAGCCGGAGGTCCTCGACGTACATGGGCCCTCCGCCGTAGACGATGGTCTTGAGGTTGCGGAGGTCGGCGGCGCCCAGCCCGGGGCTGTGGACGAGACGGGTCACCATGGTGGGCGCGGCGAACAAGGTCATTCCCTCGTGGGCGGGGAGCAGGCGAAAGATCTCCTCCGGGTCGAAGCCCCCGCTCTCGGGGATCACCTGCTTCGCGGCCATCGCCATGTGGGGGAGGATGTAGAGCCCCGAGCCGTGCGACATGGGCGCCGCGTGGAGGATGCAGTCGCCGCCCGAGACGGCGTCCACGTCGGCGAAGTAGCTGAGCGTCATGGCCTGGAGGCACCGGTGGCTCAGCATGGCGCCCTTGGGCCGCCCGGTGGTGCCGCTCGTGTAGAAGAGCCAAGCGACCTCGTCCGGGCCGCGCGCGACGAGAGGGGCCGGATCGCCGGCGAGCAGGGAGCGGTGCTCCCCGGTCCCGACGCTGATCACCCGCTCGAGGCCGGGGACCTCCTCCGCGAGCGGGGCCACCGCCTCCATGAGGTCGGGTGTGACGATGCAGCACCTCGCGCCCGAGTGATCGAGGATGTAGGCGATCTCGCGGGGGTGGAGCTTGGCGTTGACGGGAACGGCGCACAGCCCGGCGTGCCAGGCGGCGTACAGGATCTCGATGAACTCGGGGCAGTTCTTCATGGCGAGGGCGAGGCGGTCCCCCGGGACGAGGCCCAGGCGGTCCCGGAGCCCGCCGGCGATCGCGGCGACGCGCCCGGCGAGCTCGGCGAAGTCACTGTGGCGCTTATCGCCCACGGCGACGGCGGTCCGCTCCCCGAAGGTCCTCCCCGCCCGCTCCAGATAAACCGCCGTGTTCATGGATGGACTCTTTCGCCTTTGGATGTGCGGCGCTTTCGCACGCGTTTCCGAACAACGCGCCGCTACCTATCCGTTGTTTATCCAAACTATCCCATATGCATTTGGTAAAGGCACCTGCTTTCCACCGCAAAAGAGGCTCTTCGCCGCTGTCCCCCCTTTCCATCCCCGCCGCCACTCCTTAGAATCGCCGCATGAACGCTTCCCCTTCCTCTCATCCGGCGGGCCGCGCGGGCTGGCGCGCCTCCATCCGCGAGGACCTGGACGATCTCGCCGGGCGGGATCTGCGCCGCCGCCTCCGGACCCTGGAGAGCGTCCAGGGGCCCGCCGTCCGATTCGGCGGCCGGGAGGTGATCCTCCTCGCGAGCAACAACTACCTGGGCCTGGCGGATCATCCCGAGGTCGCCGGGGCCGCGGCCGAGGCGGCCCGCAGCTGGGGGACGAGCGCCGCCGCGAGCCCGCTCATCTCGGGCCACATGGCGCCCCACGCCGATCTCGCCGAGGCCCTCGCCGCCTTCAAGGAAAAAGAGGCCGCCCTTCTCTTCGGCTCCGGCTTCCTGGCGAACGTGGGGATCATATCCGCCCTCGCGGGACGCGAGGACGCCGTCTTCAGCGACGCCCTCAATCACGCGAGCATCGTGGACGGCTGCCGCCTCAGCCGCGCGCGGCAGTTCGTCTTCCCCCACAACGACATGGACGCCCTCGACCGCGCCCTCGGGAAGGAGAAGCGCGCGCGCCGCCGCCTCATCGCCGTGGACGGCGTCTTCAGCATGGACGGGGATCTCGCCCCCCTCGCCGATCTGGCCGATCTCGCCGAGCGCCACGGCGCCCTTCTCCTCGTGGACGAGGCGCACGCCACCGGGGTGGTGGGACCGCTCGGGCGCGGGGCGGCGGCCCGCTTCGGCGTCTCGGACCGGGTCGGCGTCTCGATGGGCACCCTGGGCAAGGCCCTCGCCAGCTACGGCGCCTTCGCCTGCGCCGACGCCGAGGTGGTGGACCACCTCCTGAACCGCGCGCGCTCCTTCATCTACTCGACCGCCCTGCCGCCGCCGGCCGTGGCCGCCGCCCAGGCCGCCCTCGCGCTGGCCCGCGGGGAGGAGGGGGAGAGGAGGCGCGGCCGCCTCCGGGACCTGTGCGCCCGCTTCCGGGCCGGGCTCGCGCGCATCGGCTTTGCGCCGCCGGAGGGGGAGGGAAGCGGGGAGGCGCCAATCTTTCCCCTCCTCGTGGGCGGCGCCAAGGACGCCCTCGCCCTGGCCGAGCACATGCTGGAGGCGGGGGTCTTCCTCCTGGCCATCCGCCCGCCCACCGTGCCCGAGGGGACGAGCCGTCTGCGCGCCACCCTCATGGCCACCCACACCGAGGCCCAGATCGACCTCGCCCTCGACGCCCTCGAGGGCGGGATGAAGAAGCTCGGCCTCCGGCCCCGCTAGGGCGCGCGAATTCGGCCGCCGAGTACAGCCTTACTCCGGATACCGGTTTACCGTCTCCATCGAAAACGCCGGCAGGCAGACGGCGATGTACTCGGCCCCCTCCTCCCCGGGGGTGCTGTACCGGACCCACTCCCCGCGGCGGACGGCGACCGCCTGACCCGCGCGGACCTCCATCGCGCCCTCCTTGCGCTCGACGCGGAGCATCCCCTTCAGGACGACGGTGAACTCGTCGAACGCGGGCGTCTGGCCGGGCTCCACCCAGCCTCCCGGGCTTCGCATGTGGGCGATGCTCGCCTCCTCGTGGCCCGAGTTCACGCGCCCGATGTACTCGTCTATCAGCTTGGGCTTGTTGCCCGCCGCCTCGATTCGGGTGGGCTTCTCAATCAGCTCCGGCATCGGCTCGCCTCCGGGGGCGGGTGGGAATCTTCGGGACCATGCGTCCGGAATTATGCGGCATCCGCCGCACGCCTTTCGAGGGCCAAACCCCATTCGCCGAAGGCATGGCGCGGGCGCTTGCGGCCAGGCGGGGAGAATCCCCCCACTCGGCCCCGGGCGGGCGTTTCCCGGTGAAAACAGGGTGCATTCCCGCATTTTCCGGCTTCTGCGGCGGCCGCCGTTTGACCCGAAACCCCCGTCATATTCGTGAAAAACGAGCGGAAATCGGTAATCCTCGCAGATTCAACAGCCGAAAAAGAGAGTAGGGGGATTCGCACTTTCCTCCCGCCGTTTTTGTCACGGTATCAGGGAAGAAACCGGAATGCGGCGGCGGAAACTTGAATCCTGCGAGTTCCACGCGGGTCTAACAACAGAGGGAAAGGAGAACGTTTCCTCCTCTGGTTCGTTTCGGGCGAAGCGGCCGGGTGACGGGGCCGCGAAGCGGGGAAGGAGGTTATCGGCATGCGCGTGATATCCTTTCGAAATTCCGGCTACGAGCACGTCGCCGCCTTCCGCCATCCGGCGTCCGGCCTCACCGCCTACATCGCCATCCACAGCACGGCCCTGGGCCCCGCCGCGGGCGGCGTCCGCATGCGGCCCTATCCGAACGAGCGGGAGGCCCTGGACGACGCGCTCCGCCTCTCGCGGGCCATGACCTACAAGGCGGCGGCGGCGGGCCTCCCCCTGGGAGGGGGGAAGAGCGTCATCGCGGGCGACCCGGCGCGGGACAAGAGCCCCGCCCTTTGGGAAGCGTTCGGAGAGTTCCTGGAGAGCCTCGGGGGCCGCTACATCGCGGCCGAGGACATGGGAACCACCCCCGAAGACATGGACGCGATCGCGCGGGTGAGCCGGCATGTCCTGGGCACGAGCGCCGCCCGTGGGGGGACGGGGAACCCCGCCTCCTTCACCGCCCGGGGCGTGCTGGCGGGGATTCGCGCTTCCCTCGAATGGCGCTTCGGCGACGGGGGCCTTTCCGGCTGCCGCGTGGCCGTTCAGGGGCTCGGCGCGGTGGGCATGGAGCTGGCCGCCTCCCTCCACGACGCGGGAGCGGACCTGGCGGTGAGCGACGTCCGGGAGGACCGGGTGGCGGAGGCCGCGCGGCGCTTCGGGGCGGAGGGGATGGCCCCGGAGGAGATTCACCGGGCGGCGTGCGAGGTCTTCGCCCCCTGCGCGATGGGCGGGGTGCTGGACGCGCGGACGGTGAAGGCGCTCCGTTGCCAGGTGGTGGCGGGCTCGGCCAACAACCTGCTCGCCTCGCCCGTTGCGGCGGAGCTGCTCGTGCGGCGGGGCATCCTCTACGCGCCGGACTACATCATCAACGCGGGCGGCCTCATCGGGGCCACCGCCCCCCTCCTGAAGATGGACCCCGACGAGCGGGACGCGCGGATCGCCTCCATCGGCGAAAGGCTCCTCCGCGTGTT
The DNA here is from genome assembly GCA_036477985.1 of bacterium. Classification (GTDB taxonomy): domain Bacteria; phylum UBA8248; class UBA8248; order UBA8248; family UBA8248; genus JAZGDQ01. The sequence continues at coordinate 157 of JAZGDQ010000321.1, read as the reverse complement.
CGCCCGGGCGGACAGGGAGGGGATTCGCCCGGAGCAGGCGGCCGACCGCGAGGCCGAGGACGCGCTCTTCCGGAAACGGCGTCGGGAGCCGGCCCTGCGGCGCCGGCCCGTCCCGGCGGGCGCACTCGCCGTCGACCGGATGTCCGATTAGGAAAAA
>JAZGDQ010000320.1:0-3656 GCA_036477985.1 bacterium | reverse complement strand
TCGCCGTCCACCAGCCACACTTCCTTCTCGGGGCGGCCGATCTGGGCCCCGATGGCGGCCGGGAGGCCGAAGCCCATCGTCCCCAGCCCGCCCGAGCTCACCCAGCAGTTGGGCTCGTTGAAGCGGTAGAACTGGGCCGCCCACATCTGGTGCTGCCCCACCCCGGTGACGATGATGGCGTCCCCGCCGGTGACCTCTTGAATCTGCTCGATCACGTACTGGGGCTTGATCTTCCCGTCCCGGTCGTAATGGAGCTGATAGTCCTTCTTCCAGGCCTCGATCTGATCGATCCAGGGCTTGCGCTCGGCGTGCTTGACCCGCTGGCCCAGAACGCCGAGCACTTCGCGCACGTCGCCCAGGATCGGAATATCGGTGGGCACGCGCTTGCCGAGCTCGGCGGCGTCGATGTCGACGTGGGCGATGACGGCCTTGGGGGCGAAGCTCGACACCTTGCCCGTGACGCGGTCGTCGAAGCGCGCCCCCAGGTTGATCAGCAGGTCGCACTCGCACAGGGCGAAGTTGGCGTAGGCGGTTCCGTGCATCCCCGGCATCCCGAGGAAGAGGCGGTCGGTGCCCGGGAAGCCGCCCAGGCCGAGCAGGGTGTTGATGACCGGGATCTCGGCCAGCTTGGCGAACTGGGTGAGCTCGGCCGCGGCGCCCGCCTTGACGACGCCCGCCCCGGCTATGATGAGGGGCCGCTCGGCGCGCTCGATCTCCTCGATGAGGCGCTCGACGCCCTCCATGTCGGTCTCGGGAAACCCCGACTTCGCGCGCGGGGCGAGCTCGCCCGGCCCGGCCGGGGTGTATTCGGTCGTGGCGACCTGGACGTCCTTGGGCAGGTCGAGGAGCACGGGGCCGGGGCGCCCGGTGGTGGCCGTGCGGATGGCCTCGCGGATGGCGCCCTGCACCTTGCGCACGTCCTTGACGAGCCAGTTGTGCTTCGTCACCGGGATGGAGCAGCCGTAGATGTCCGCCTCCTGGAAGGCGTCGGTCCCGATGACCGGGGTGGCGACCTGTCCCGTGATCGCGATCATCGGCACCGAATCCATGTGGGCGTTGCACAGGCCGGTGATGAGGTTGGTCGCGCCCGGGCCCGAGGTGGTGATGACGGCGGCCACCTTGCCCGTCACGCGGGCGTAGCCGTCCGCCATGTGGGCGGCCCCCTGCTCGTGGCGGGTGAGGATGTGGGGGAACTCCGCCCGCATGAGCTCGTCGTAGAAGGGCATGATGGCGCCGCCCGGGATCCCGAATGCGATCTCGATCCCGTGCGCCTTCAGCTCCTCGATGATGATCTGTGAACCGTTCCGCTCCAAAACCGCTTCCCTCCTAGTGATCGGGCAAGGCGCTGAGCTTGCCGCGAAGGGGTTTCTTCTTCCGGCCGTCCTTGAAAATCATGTCCTTGGTCGCCGCGCCGGCGGGGACCATGGGGAAGACCAGCTCGTCGGGGTCGACGACCACTTCGAGGATGAAGGGCCCCGGCGCGTCGGCCATCTTGCGGATGGCCGGGCGCAGGTCCTCCCGGTCGGTGACGCGGAGGCCGCCGGCGCCGTAGGCCTCGGCGAGCTTGACGTAGTCGGGCGCGACCTCGAGGCCGACCTCGCTGAAGCGCCGGTCCATGAAGAGGTCCTGCCACTGGCGCACCATCCCCAGGCTCTGGTTGTTCAAGAGGAACACCTTGACGGGGACGCTGTACTGCACGGCCGTGGCCAGCTCCTGGAGCACCATCTGGAAGCTCCCGTCGCCGGCGATGTCGATGGCCAGCTTGTCGGGCCGGGCGATGGCCGCCCCGATGGCGGCCGGGAAGCCGAAGCCCATGGTGCCCAGCCCGCCCGAGGAGATGAACTGGCGCGGGAAGGTGAAGTTGTAGAACTGGGCCGCCCACATCTGGTGCTGCCCGACCTCGGTGGTGATGATGGCCCGGTCGCCCACCTCCTGACTCAAGGCGAGGATGGCCTCCTGGGGCTTGATGGGCCTGTCCGCCTCGGTGTCGAAGACGAGGGGGTGGTCCGTGCGCAGCCGCTCGATGCGCTTTCGCCAAAGGGGGCGCCGCTGCTTCTTGGCCAGCTTGTTCAGATCCTGGAGCACCAGGCGCGCGTCGCCCACGACGGGGATGTCCACCGGCTTGTTCTTCCCGATGGCGGTGGGGTCGATGTCGATGTGGACGATCTCGGCCCGAGGGGCGAACTCGGAGATCTTCCCCGTGACGCGGTCGTCGAAGCGCGCCCCGACGGCGAGGAGGAGGTCGCACTCGTAGACCGCCAGGTTCGCGTAGGCCGTCCCGTGCATGCCGAGCATGCCGAGGGAGAGGGGGTGGGCGCTCGGGAAGGCGCCGGCCCCCATGAGGGTGAAGGTGACCGGGATGTCGGCCTTCTCGGCGAGCTTGAGCACCTCGGCGTGGGCCTCGGCGTGGATCACCCCCCCGCCCACGTAGAGGAGGGGCCGCTTCGCCCCCTGAATCGCCTCGGCCACGCGCTTGATCTGGCGCGGGTGGCCGCGGGTGTTGGGCTTGTAGCCGCGGATGTCGACGCTCTCGGGCACCTCGAAGGCCCCCTCGCCCAGGATGATGTCCTTGGGGATGTCGACCAGGACGGGGCCGGGACGCCCGGTGCGGGCGATGTAGAAGGCCTCCTGGAGGACGGGCGCCAGATCCTTGAACTCCTTGACGAGGTAGTTCTGCTTGGTGATGGTGCGCGTCATCCCGACGATGTCGGCCTCCTGGAAGGAGTCGTTGCCCACCATGGTGGTGGCGACCTGTCCGGTGAGGCAGACGATGGGGATCGAGTCCATGAAGGCGTCGGTGATGCCGGTGATGAGGTTGGTGGCGCCGGGACCGGAGGTGACGAGGCAGACGCCGACCTTGCCGCTGGCGCGGGCGTAGCCCTCGGCCATGTGGGCGGCGCACTGCTCGTGGCGCGTCAGGATGTGGGTGATGCCGCTGCGCTTGAGAAACAGGTCGAGGATGGTGAGGAGAATCGCCCCCGGGTGGCCGAAGACGTGCTTCACGCCCTCGCGCTCGAGACTGCGGTAGATGATCTCGGCGCCCGCGAGCTTCTTGGGAATGAGTTTGGCGGCGCTTGCCGACTTGGAAGTCACGGCCGAATCCTCTCCGCCGGAGCAGGTCTTCCTGTCACCGGCCGGTGGGGTGAATCCAGCGATACGGGTTCGCGGTGTGGGCTAAGCCAGAATGCGGGGGCGGAGCGTGAAGGCGCTCCAGCCCCCTCCTACGACAGACTTCGTTTTCCGCGAAATCGCTCGTGAATCCATAAGGCCGCATTCCCAAGAGAAATGCAAATTCAATCGATTGCGGAGGACGGCCCTTCGCCCTCCGCCCCGCCGATCGCGCCGGGCCGCCTCCGGTCCTCCGGGCGCCCCTTCCGGGCGGCGCCGCCCGAAAACGGGGGGAATTGTAAATCCATCCCCTCGAGGCGGTCAAGCTTTCCCGCTCCCACCATGAATCGGAAGGAGGGGGCCATTCCTTTAGCCCTTATCTCCTTTTTCGCCCCTCGCGGGCGAGACGCCCGCCCCCTGTCACCGGTCCAGTTGGATTCGCTCCATCTGATCCTTGAGGGTGAGTTTTTGTTTTTTCAGGTTGCGGATTTCCATCATTTGGCTGTCAGAGATGTGACCCGATTCCTGCAGCTTGCGGATCTTCTCGT
>JAZGDQ010000032.1:0-2345 GCA_036477985.1 bacterium | reverse complement strand
GGAAAATGGTGGAAGAGGAGTGCCCCGTGATCGCGCCGAAGGAGGGCGGGGCGCGGCCCGTCCGCTACGGGGACATCGCCGTCCTGTTCCGGGCGCACACGGCGGTTCCCTTCTTCGAGGAGGCGTTCCGGCGGCTGGACGTCCCGATCTCGTCCGAGGGCGGGCGCGGATTTTACGAGACGATTGAGGTGGCGGCGGCGGGGGCTGTCCTGCGTGCGGTGATCCATCCGGGCGATCCGCTGGCGCTGGCGGCGGCGCTGCGCTCGCCGCTCTACGGATTTTCGGATGTGGACCTTGCGCGCTGGCGGCTGCATCCGCCGGACGATCCGCGGCATCCCGCCGGGGTGGCGGAGGCGGTGGAAGAAATCCGCGAGATGCACGAAGGAAGAAACGGCCGGAGCGCGCGCGGGGTGCTCGAGGAGATTTTCCGCCGTACCCAGGCCTACGAGCTTTTTCTCTCGGCGTTTTACGGGGAGCAGCGGGTGGCGAACCTGCTCAAGCTTCTGGACGTGGCGTTTGAGTACGAGCGCGGGGGCGTCCGGGGGGTGGATGAGTTCGGCGCGTTCCTTCAGCGCCAGCTGAAGCAGGGGAAAGACGCGCGGGAGGCCGAGGCGGGGCTTTCGGACGGGGATGAGAATGATGTGCGCTTCATGACGATCCACGCGGCGAAGGGGCTGGAGTTTCCGGTCGTGGCGATGGCGGACCTGAGCGGGGGGTCAAGCAACGATCCGCCCGCCCGGATCGCCGACCGCGCGGGTGGAAAGTTGTTCCTGAACGTGGGGCCGGAGGGCCGCCGCCTGAGGACAGCCGGCTTCGGGGAGGCGCTGGAGCGGGAGAAGGAGATTGAGGAGGCCGAGGGGCGGCGGCTCCTGTACGTGGCGGCGACGCGCGCGCGGGATTATCTGATCTGGCCGGTGTTCGTCAGCGAAAAAGAGAAGGGGGCTTGGAAGGCGCTGGAGGAGGCCGGGGCGGGCGCGGAGGCGATGCGGGAGGGCGCGTGCGGCCCGGCGGATATCCTCACCGGCGTGCAGGCGGGCGGGGAGGGGGAGATCAGCTATCTCCGCTTCCGGGATGAGGTGTTCGAGGTGGATGAGGCGCAGGTGCGCCGGGCGGAGCGCGGGCGGGAGGAAATAGAGCGGGAGCTGGCCGCGCTCCGCGAGGCCGGGGATGCGGCGGGGTTCATCACCCCGAGCGGGCTGGTTGGGCCCATGGGTGGTTCACCAGGTGAGGATGATGATGAGGCCGAACGTTACGGGGTCTCCGATCTGGAATCGGGAGGAGAGGCGCGGGGGAGGAAGTTTGGTTCCCTCGTTCATGAGCTTCTCGCCCGGCTGGAGCCGCCCGCGCCTGGGGCGGTGGAGCGGCTGGCGGGGGATGCCGGCGCGCTGGCCGCCGGTCGGGGGCTGGACGGGGCCGCCGGGGAGGAGGCGCTTGATCTTCTCCGCCGGGCGGCGGAAGGAGATCTGCTGAAACGGGCCGCGGCGTCTTCGAGAAGGTACCGCGAGCTCCCGTTTCTCATGGAAATCGAGGGCCGGCCCGTGCGCGGGACGGCGGACCTGGTCTTCGAGGAGGAGGGCGGGCTCGTCGTCGTCGATTTCAAGACGGACGCCATCTCTGCCGGAGAGGCGCCGGAGCGGATGAAAAAATATGCCAATCAGGGCGTGGCCTACGAGATGGGGATCGGGGCGGCTTCCGGCCAGGACGTGCGGGAGGTGATCTTCGCCTTCCTTCGGCCGGGGGTGGATGTGCCTCTCCCCGTCGATAAAAGTGCGCGTGAGAGCCTCCGCCGGGCGGTGCGGGAAGAAGTGTAAGGTAATGCAGACGCCCTGGTTCTCCTCTGGTAGGATAGGGGTGCTGAATGTCCTCAGTTGATACGGAATGCAGGAGCGAATCGTGAAGGTTGCCTCGGTCGAGACCTACCGCGTGGACATGCCGATGAAGGGCTTCTACAAGAACGCCCGCCATGACCACGACCTCCAGCCCTGCGTCCTCGTCCGGGTGCGCACCGACGACGGCCTCGAGGGCATGTGCGACGTCGAGCCCTTCAGCGGCTACTCCTCGGCGGGGCGGGACGGGACCGCCGACGCGATCGAGAACGTCCTCGGGCCCGCTCTCCTGGGGGCGGACCCGCGCCGGGCGCGCGAGGCCACCCGCCGGATGAACGAGGCCGCCTCCGGTTTTTCCGAAGCCAAGGCGGCTCTCGATATCGCCCTCGCCGACATCCACGCGAAGGCCCTCGGCGTCCCCCTGCACGAGCTTCTCGGGGGCGCCGTCCGCGACGAAATTCTCTTCAACGCCTGGATCGGTGTTCAACCCCCCGAGCAGGCCGCCGCCGAGGCGCGCGC
>JAZGDQ010000319.1:0-4271 GCA_036477985.1 bacterium | reverse complement strand
GCCGGGCTCCTGGAGCCGCTCGATTCGTACATGGAGGAGGCCGGCTTCAAGCAAGAGACGGTCGGAAACTTCGGCTCCTTCATGAAATACAAGGGGAAAACCTACGGCATCATGACGGACGGCAACGTCTTCGCCCAGCTGGTGCGCAAGGACCTGCTCGACGACCCCGACGAGCAGAAGGCCTTCGCCGACAAGCACGGCAAGAAGCTCGCCATGCCGGAGACCTGGGAGGACAACCAGCGGATTGCCGAGTGGTTCCACCGCCCCGACAAGGGCTACTGGGGCTCGGGCAGCCTGCGCAACCGCGCGAACGGGGTGACCTGGTGGTACATGTACTTCTACAGCGCGGGCGGGTTCCCCTTCGACGACGACATGAACCCGACCATCAACAACAGCGCCGGCATGTACGCCATGAAGGTCTACCTCGACCTGAAGAAGGCCTCCCCGCCCGAGGCGCCGGGCTGGGGCACGCCGCAGGTGATCCCCTTGCACTACAACGGCAAGATCTTCTCCTCCCAGTACTGGGACGGCTTGATCGCCGGGACCACCCGGGTGACGACGAAGACGCGGGGCAATTGGAGATACGGCCTGGTGCCCGGCTCCGATCACAGCGGCAGGCGCATTCACCGCTCGATCTCCTCGCCGATCGCCGCGCTCCTGATCAACCGCTACAGCCCGCGCAAGCGCCAGGCCGCCCTCCTGGCCATGTGGATGGCGACGCTGAAGAACAGCACCGAGATCGTCGCCCATCGCAAGTGGGGCTTCCACGACCCCTGGCACCCCGGACACTTCTCCGGCCCCTACTCCGAGAAGGTGAAGGCGGCCTACGCCGGCGACGAGGGGGTGGGCGCGATCAAAAAGAACCTGCTCATCACCACCCCGCCCATCTACCTCACCGGGCATCGGGAGTTCCAGGACGTTCTCGGGAAAAACATCGCCGAGGCCTACGTCGGCCAGATCACGGATAAGGACGTGCTCGTCAACACCGAGCGGGCCTGGGCGAAGCTGATCAAGCAAATCGGGAAGAGGAAGCTCAAGGCGGAGTTGGGGAGCTACAAAGCCGCTTTCCCGACGATGGACAAGCCGAGCTAGACGGCGCCATAGGCGACACGAAACCATTCGCCGGGGCGGGCCCGCGAGGGCCCGCCCCGAAAGGATCATCGGCCCAAGATGGCAGTTACAGTTGAAATCAGACGAAGCCAAAAAATGGGCGTCAAGGCGTTCAAATGGACCCTCTTGACCCCGTTCATCCTCCTCATTCTGTTCCTCCTTCCCGTTTTTTGGCTCCAGATTTACTTCAGCTTCCACTCCTGGACCATCTATCTGTCCAATTGGTGGGAAGCGGATTTCGTCTGGTTCGAAACCTTCGCGGACGTGCTCACCGACGAGCGCTTCATGTGGGCCATCCCCCGCTCCCTCTTTTTCGCCGGCCTTTCCACCCTCGGGTGCTTCGTCATCGGATTCGGCCTGGCCCTCCTGATGTACCGCCCGTTCCGCGGGCACGGATTCTTCTACGTTTTCTTCATCCTGCCCATGCTCACCGTGCCCGTCGTCATCGCCTACACCTTCGAGATGCTCCTCTACCAGAAGGGCCCCCTCAACGGGATTTTGAGCGCCATCTTCGGGATCGACTTCAACGTCATCTGGCTGGCGGATCCGAACATGGCCGTCTTCACGGTCATGCTTCTCGAAATTTGGAACTGGACGCCCTTCACCTTTATCATCATGCTGGCGGGCCTCTCGGCCCTGCCCGAAGATCTCACCGAGGCGGCGCAGAACCTCGGCGCCGGCCGCTGGCAGATCTTCCGCGAGATCAAGCTCCCCCTCCTCCGCCCCGTCATCTTCCTCGCGGTCATCCTGCGCTTCCTCGAGGCGATCGGGGAGTTCCCCAAGACCTGGGCCCTCCTCCAGGGCGGCCCCGGCTCGGCCACCGAGACCATTCCCATCTACCTCTACCTGGTGACCTGGGAGTACTTCCACATCTCCAAGGGCGCGGCGATGTCCTACCTCGTCATGGTGGGGATGATCGTCATCGTGCTCGTCTTCATCAGAATCCTGATGCACGAGAAGAAATCGCTCGACCAGATGTACCAAATGTCGGAGAGGACGGGATGAGCCGCAAGACGAAGCGAAGGCTGTTCAAGGCGTTCCGGTTCTCCATGCTGGGGATCTGGTTCTTCGTCGTGGCCTTCCCCATATTCTGGGTCTTCGCCACCTCCTTCAAGCCCGAGCACGAGTGGTTCGCCTGGCCGCCGGTCTATTGGTCGAGCACCCCCACCCTGGACAACTACATCGCCGTGTGGACGAGCGAGGTCGGCGTGTTGAAGACCCAGATGGCCGAATCCATGCAGCGGCCCTGGATCGCGTTCGCCAACAGCGCGAACATCGCCACCCTCGCCACCACCGTTTCGGTCCTCTTCGGCACCCTCCTGGCTTACGGGGTTTCGCGCTACCAAATTCTCTCGGAAACGCGGATGTTCCACCTTCTCGTATTCCGCATGATCCCCCCCATCGTCGTGGCGGCGCCCATCTCCATCTACTACTCCATCATCAATCTGACGGATACGGTCTACGGAATCGCGATCCTCTACATCATCACAACGCTGCCCTACTCCGTCTGGATGACGAAGAGCTTCATCGACGAGATTCCGAACGAGATGGAGCAGGCCGCCTCTATCCTGGGGGCCAGCCGGTTGCGCACGATCTGGGAGGTGATCCTCCCCCTCGTGCGCTCGGGCGTCATGGCCACCTTCATGTTCATCTTCATCCTGACCTGGAGCGAATACCTGCTCGCGCTCATACTCACCAAGACGGACGTCGTGACGCTCCCGATTCAGCTGGCCAAATACGAAGGGTCGACCGAAGGCCGCGTCTACGGCCGCCAGGCCGCCCTCTCGGTGGGGATCACCATCCCCCTCATTTTCCTCGGAATCTTGATTCGCAAACCTCTCGTCCGGGGGTTCAGCTTCGGCATGGTGAAGAGGTGAAACGTGGCGCACATTGAGCTCAAGAACCTACGCAAGGTCTTCGGCAAGAACATCGAGGCGGTCAAGGATCTCAGCCTCACCATCGAGGAGGGCGAGTTCCTCGTCCTGGTCGGGCCCTCGGGCTGCGGCAAGACCACCACCCTGCGGATGACGGCGGGCTTCGAGGAGCCCACCGCCGGGGAGATCTACATCGACGGCCAGCTCGTCAACGACCTCGAGCCGGGCCAGCGCAACCTGGGCATGGTGTTCCAGAACCTCGCCCTCTTTCCCCACAAGACCGTGGCCCAGAACATCGAGTTCGGCCCGCGCATGAAGAAGGTCGACCCCGAGACGCGGATGAGGCGGGTTCGCGAGGTGGCCGAGATGGTCAAGATCACCGACCTTCTCAACAAGCTGCCCGGCCAGTGCTCGGGCGGCGAGGCCCAGCGGATCGCCCTGGCCCGCACCCTGATCACCGAGCCCTCGGCCTTCCTCCTCGATGAGCCGCTCTCGAGCCTGGACGCCAAGCTGCGCCGCGAGATGCGGGCCGAGATCGACCGCATCCACCACGAGGTGAAAAAGACCTTCATCTACGTCACCCACGATCAGGAAGAGGCGATGACCCTGGCCGACCGCATCGTCGTCATGCGCGACGGGCTGATCGAGCAGATGGGCTCCCCCCTCGACATCTACGGGAACCCGGACAGCTACTTCGTGGCCGACTTCTTCGGGAGCCCCTCGATGAACCTCATCCCGGGGGCGGTGGAGAACTCCGGCGGGGGGGCGCGCTTCAAGGCGCCGGGCATTGAGGTCGACCTTCCGGCCTCCCTCTCGGGCGCCCCGGCCGGCCCAGTCACCCTGGGCATCCGCCCCGAGCACCTCTCGGTCGCCGAGAACGGCGGCGTCTACCGGGGCGAGGTCCGCCTCGTCGAGCCGCTCGGCAAGGACACCCTCCTCTACTTCGACCAGATGGGCGAGAAGCCCTTCATCGCCGTGGTCGAGGGCATCAAGGAATTCAAGGAGGGCGACCGACTCGAGATCGCGCTCGACCCGGACCGCATCTGCCTCTTCGAGGAAGACGGCAAGCGCATCCGCTGAGCGTCCGCGGGCGGCTCGCGCACGGCCCCGCGTCGGAGAACCCTCCCGGCCTGCTTCCCCCCATCCCTCCCCCCATCCTTTCCCCCTACAGGAGACAGCCCATGGCGACGCAACGGCAGGGACAACGATGGGTGCTGGACGCCCTGGTGGCCACCGGCGGCTTCGACGTCCTCCACCCCGAAGTCCGCGGCATCTTCGAGGAGATCG
>JAZGDQ010000318.1:0-5611 GCA_036477985.1 bacterium | reverse complement strand
GCGGGATCAGATGCCGGGAGGATAGCTCGCCGCCGCGCGAGAGGGGCCCTTGAGCGCGGCGGCGAGCGTCTCGCGCAGGTCGTCCCCGCTGATGGTCTCCTGCTCGAGGAGCCGCACGCTGAGCCGGTCGAGATCCTCGCGCCTTCCCCGCAGGATCTCCAGCACCCGCTCGTAGGTCGTGTCGAGGATCTTGCCCACCTCCTCGTCCACCTCGCGCTGGGTGGCCTCGCTGATGCCGCCCCCATCCGTCCACGGGCTCCGGCCGCTCCCGCCGGGCAGAAAGAGGGGGCGGGGCTCCGCGCTCAGGGCGCGCGGGCCGAAGCGCGCGCTCATGCCGTACTCGGTCACCATGGAGTGGGCCATGTCGGTCGCCCGCTGGAGGTCGTTCTGCGCCCCGGTGGAGACCTCGTCGAAGACGATCTCCTCGGCCGCCCGCCCCCCGAGGAGGACGGCGATGCGGTCCTCCAGCTCGCTCTTCGAGAGAAGGTAGCGGTCCTGGGTCGGGCGCTGGAGGGTGTAGCCCAGGGCCCCGATGCCGCGCGGGATGATGGACACCTTTTGGACCGGGTCGGCCGTCTTGACGAGCTCGGCCACCATGGCGTGGCCCAACTCGTGGAAGGCCACCCGGCGCCGCTCCTCCGGGGTCATCACCCGGGATTTCTTCTCCAGCCCGGCGGCGATGCGCTCGAGGGCCTCCTCGAAGTCGGCCATCGAGATCGCCTCGCGGTCGTGGCGCACGGCCAGGAGGGCGGCCTCGTTCGCCAGGTTGGCCAGGTCCGCCCCCGAGAGGCCGGGCGTCATCTCCCCGACCCGTTCGACGTTGACGTCCGGGCCGAGGACGAGCGGCTCGGTGTGGACGCGCAGGATTTGCTTTCTCCCCTCCAGGTCGGGCCGGTCGACCAGCACCTGGCGGTCGAAGCGGCCCGGGCGCAAGAGGGCGGCGTCGAGAATCTCGGGCCGGTTGGTCGCCGCCATGATGATGACTCCCTTCCGGGTGTCGAAGCCGTCCATCTCGACCAGGAGCTGGTTCAGGGTCTGCTCGCGCTCGTCGTGGCCGCCGGGCATCCCGGGGCCCCCGCGCGCCTTGCCGATGGCGTCCAGCTCGTCGATGAAGACGATGCAGGGGGCCTTCTCCATGGCCTGGGCGAAGAGGTCGCGCACCCGGGCGGCGCCCAGGCCCACGAACATCTCGACGAACTCCGAGCCGCTGATGCTGAAGAAGGGGACCTCGGCCTCCCCGGCCGCCGCTCGGGCCATCAGGGTCTTTCCGCAGCCGGGCGGTCCCACCAGGAGGACGCCCCGGGGGATCTTCCCCCCCAGGCGCATGTAGCGATCGGGACGCCGGAGGTAGTCCACCACCTCGGCGAGCTCCTCCTTGGCCTCGTCCACCCCGGCCACGTCCTCGAAGCGGGTCTTCACGTCCTTTTCGGCGAAGATCTTCGCCTTGTTGCGCCCGAAGGCCATGACCCCCTGGCCGGGCCCCATCCGCCGGAGCACGAAGGCGTAGACGGCGAAGAGCACGCCGAGGGGGAGGATCCAGTTCGTGGCGAACTGGACGATCCAGGGCGGCTCGTACTGGCCCTGGAAGGTCACCCCCGACTTCTGGAGCATCGGGATGAGATCCTTGTCCCCCACCTTGGGCGTCTCGAAGAATTTCTCCTTCCCCTTCAGGTCGGTCAGCCGGAGCTTGCCGCGGAGGCGGTCGCGGAGGATGTCCACCCGATCGACCTCGCCCTTGCTGAGGAGCTGGAGAAACCGGTCGTAGGGGATGCGCCGGTAGCGGGCGCCCTGGAAGAAGAGGGTGTGGAGGACGGACATGATGATGAAGATGAAGAGAAAGTAGCCGATCGAGAAGCGGGTCTTGTTGTCCATCCGGACACCCCTCCGCGTGAGGGAGAGGGGAGGAGAGGCGGCGCCCCCGCCCTCGCCGGGCGGCCGCCCCCCGCCGGGGCGGCGCGTCCCGCCTCCAGCATATCAGAAAATCCCCTTTTCCCGCCCGCCCGCCGGGCCGGCGACATGCAAGCGCCGGAGGGGGCCGGGAGGGACGGGAACCGGGGCCGGTGAGGTGGGAGAAAGCGGACTTCGGGGATTGTCCGTCTCCCTGCGCGCCCTTTACGCAGACCTCGGGGATTGTCCGCCTCCCTGTGCGCCCCCTAGAGAACGCACGTTTTCGCCCTCAGCTCCTCGATCAGCACCCGCTCGTTCTCGGAGTAATCCACCGGAACCTCGAGGAGATGCACGCCGGGGGCGTCCAGGCACTCCCGCAGGAGGTCCCCCAGCTCCCCGGCCGACTCGAGGCGCCGCCCGTGAGCGCCGTAGCTCTCGGCGTAGCGCACGAAGTCGGGGTTCCCGTAATCGAGGCCGAAATCGGCGAAACCCATTCCCGCCTGCTTCCATTTGATCATCCCGTAGGCGTCGTCGCGGAGGACGAGGACCACGAGGTCCATCCCCAGGCGGACCGCCGTCTCCATCTCCTGGGAGTTCATCATGAAGCCGCCGTCCCCGCAGACGGCCAGCACCTTGCGGCCGGGGTGGACCATCTTCGCGCCCATGGCGGAGGGGAGGCCCGCCCCCATGGTGGCCAGGGCGTTGTCGAGGAGGACGGTGTTCGGCTCATACGCCTTGTAGTTGCGCGCGAACCAGATTTTGTAGACCCCGTTGTCGAGGGCGATGATCCCGTCCGAGGGCATGGCCTCCCGAACCCGGGCCACCAGATTCTGCGGGAGGAGGGGGAAGCGGGGATCGTCGCTCCCCTCGGCAAGATGAACTTCCACCTCCTTCTTCACGCGCTCGTAATAGGCGAAGTCCCACTTTTCGTTTTCCTCCAGTTTCTCGGTGAGGCGCTCGACGGCGCCGGCGATGTCCCCCACGACGTCCAGTTGGGGGAAGTACACCTCATCCACGTTCGCCGAGAAATAATTGACGTGGATGACCTCCGCCCCCCCCGGCTCCATGAAGAAGGGGGGCTTCTCGATCACGTCGTGGCCCACGTTGATGATGAGGTCGGCCCGATCGAGGGCGCAGTGCAGATAGTCGTCGGCCGAGAGGGCCGCCGTCCCCAGGCAGCGGGGGTCCCGCTCGTCCACCACCCCCTTTCCCATCTGGGTGGTGAAAAACCAGATCCCCGTCTTGTCGACGAACCGGCGAAGGGCCCGGCAGGTGCGGTTGCGGTTGGCGGCGGCCCCGATGAGGAGGAGCGGCATCCTGGCCCCGTTGATCATCTCCACCGCCCGGCCGATCGCCTTCTCGTCCGCGCCGGGCCGCCTGGCCCGGACCACCTCGAAGGGGGCCGCCGTGCTCTCCTCGGCGGCGATGTCCTCGGGCAGCTCGAGGTGGACGGCGCCCGGGCGCTCCTCCTCGGCGATGCGGATCGCCTCGCGCACGAGGACCGGGATGCTGTTCCCGCTCACCACCTGGCGCGTGAATTTCGTGAGGGGGCGCATCATCTCGACGACGTCCACGATCTGGAACCGTCCCTGCTTGCTCTTCTTGATCGGCTTCTGTCCGGTGATCATCAGCATGGGCATGGCGCCGAGCTGGGCGTAGGCGGCGGGCGTCACCAGGTTGGTCGCGCCCGGCCCCAGGGTGGAGAGGCAGACCCCGGCCTTTCCGGTCAGGCGCCCGTAGGTCGCCGCCATGAAGCCCGCCCCCTGCTCGTGTCGGGTGAGGATGAGGCGGATGGAGGAGCCCCGCAGGGACTCGAGCATGTCGAGATTCTCCTCCCCCGGAATTCCGAACACATATTCGACGCCCTCGCGCTCCAGGGAGCGGACGAACAGATCGGATGCCTTCACCGTGCAGCCTCCTCATTAAGGGCGAAATCGCCCTTAGATGGCATCAGACGACCCCCCTGCAAAAACCCCGGAAACCCACCCTTCGTCAGCCCCAATCACTCCAGGATGGCAGCCCGCACCCGGCGTTCGAAGGGCATTTCAGAGGGAAGGCGGCATAACGCGCATTATAGGCTTATCGGGATGACAAAGAATGAAGCGGCTTCTATTCAGGTGATGAATGAAGCATCCGCCCCGTAGCAGGCGCGGAGAACCTCCGGCGGCCTGCAGACCGGGAGGGGCCGCCTCATGCGGCTTCCAGCCCCTTGCTCCTGCCCATGGAATCTTTATCGGGAAAAGCATATCACATGCCCGGGAGAGGACAAGGAATCTCTCCGACGCCCCGGGGAGGCGCTTCCTTCGGCGGGTGCAGGTCTGGCCCTTCGACTCGCTCCGCTCGCTCGGGCCCGCCATGAGCAAGCGAGGGCGGCCCTAATCCCGGCTCTTGCTCAACAATTTCAACCGGTTCCCGTCGCCCTGGATCAGGGCCTCTTTCTTCGCTCGGGACCAGCGTTTGAGTTGACGTTCTCTCCGCATAGCTTCTTCTTCACCTGCAAATTCCTCGGAGTAAACGAGAGAAACGGGCCGACGCCTCGCTGCATGCCCCGCCGCCCGGCCATCGTTGTGAGCCTTGATCCTTTCCTTCAGGCCATGAGTGTGGCCCACGTAATAACTTCCGTCTGAACACCGCAGGACGTAGGTGTAGCATTTTCGGTCGAGATTCATGTTTGCCCTTCGACTCGCTCCGCTCGCTCAGGACACCATTCGACGCATTCCACTTCGTGAGCCGCCCTTCGGCTCACTCCGTTCGCTCAGGACACCATTCGACGCCTTTGCTCATGGCTGGCCCTTCGACTCGCTCCGCTCGCTCGGGCCCGCCATGAGCAAGCGAGGGCGGCCCCAAAGGGGACCGCCCTCGCGCGTCGAATGGTGGAGGCGGCGGGAATCGAACCCGCGTCCGAAAGGCTTCCGCCTGGGCGTCTACGTGCGTGTCCGGCGTATTGGGTTTCGCCCGGGTTCGCGCCCGCCGGCGGGGCTCTCCTCCAGGCTAGTCCGATTCAATCTCGCCGCCGGCCTCTACGGACAGAAGAGGACGGAGGCCAGTCCGCTAAATGACGTTCCGGCCCTCTCCCGCGGACGAGGAGAGGCGGAACGCTCACTGTTGTTTAGGCAGCGAGAGCCAGCTCAGTGTCGGCTGGTGTGTTTTGCCACTTTGTTAACGGGGCCAAGTGGCGTCCCCGGCACGCAACCCAGACGTCAAATCCTCCCGTCGAAGCCTGATCGCCCCCGAATCCTCTCCTCCCGGCGCGGCGATCGAAGGCGCCGGAAGCTTGTCACTATCGATATCCCCGGACCGCAGCCCGGGGAACGATCTCAGGAATCACTCCGCTTGACGCTCTCCCGCATGGCGCGCTCCACCTCGCGCCGGGAGGCGCGCTCCTTGAGCTCCTCGCGGCGGTCCCGGAAATTCTTCCCCCGGCCCAGGCCCAGCTCCACCTTGGCCCACCCCTTGGAGAAGTACATCTTCATGGGCACCAGGGTGAGGCCCTTCTCCCGGGTCTTGCCGAGCAGGCGCTTGATCTCATCCTTGTGGAGGAGGAGCTTGCGCCGGCGGGTCGGCTCGTGGTTGTTCAGGTTCCCCTGCTCGTAGGGGCTGATGTGGAGGCCCACGAGCCAGGCCTCCCCTCCCAAGATCTCCCCGTAGCTCTCCTTGAGGTTGGCCTGCCCCGCCCGCAGGGATTTGACCTCCGTGCCGGTGAGAACAAGCCCCGCCTCGTAGG
>JAZGDQ010000317.1:0-5214 GCA_036477985.1 bacterium | reverse complement strand
GTGACCCTGCGCGGGCCGGTGGACCCCGAGACGGGGATGGTCTACGACCTGGCCGCTCTCAAGGGCGTCATGCGCCGCGAGGTCGTCGAGGCGCTCGATCACAAGAACCTCAACGAGGACGCGGCGGGCTTCATGGGCGGGCGGATCCCGACGGCGGAGAACATCGCCGTCGCCATATGGGAGCGCCTCTCCGCCCACATCGATCCGGACCTGCTCCACCGCGTCCGCCTCTTCGAGAACGAGCGGAATTTCGTGGACTACTTCGGGGACCGGTGAGATGGCGCGCGGGGGGGCGCATCCCCTGGCGGGAAAGCGGATCGTCCTGACGGGCGCCTCCCGGGGGATCGGCCGCGCGGTGGCGCTTCGCCTGGCCGGGGCCGGGGCGCGGGTCCTCGCCGCCGCCCGCGGCGAGGAGGCCCTCGCCGCCCTCGCCCGGGAGGCCGAACCGCTCGCGGGTGAGATCTTTCCCCACCCCTGCGACGTCACCCGGCCCGCGGAGGTGGAGGCGCTGACCGAGGCGGCGCGCGAGCGCCTCGGGGGGGTGGACGCCCTGGTGAACAACGCCGGCGCCGGCGTCTTCCGGCCCCTGGAGGATCTCTCCCCGGAGGACTTCGACGCCACCCTGGCCGTTTGTCTCCGGGCCCCCTATCTCCTCATCCGCTCCCTCTGTCCCCTCCTCGAACAGGGCGGCGGGGACGAGGAGGGCGGAGGGGACATCGTGAACATATCCTCGATTTGCGCCGTAGCCGGCTTCCCGGGGGCCGCAGCCTACTCCGCCGCCAAGGCGGGGCTGGAGGGGATGACCCGGGCGCTCGTCGAGGAGCTTCGCCCGCGCGGCATCCGCATCGCCCTCCTGCGCCCGGGCGCCACCGCCACCAGGATGTGGCGGGACATCCCGGGCGAGTTCGATCTGGAGAAGATGGTCCCCCCCGAAATGGTGGCCGAGTCGGTGGAATTCCTCCTCTCCCAATCCCGGCGGGCCTGGACCGAGACGCTGACCATTTACCCTCCCGGAGGCAGTGTGGAAGCCGCTTCCGCGGGTGATTGAGGAATCGGGATTTTCCCTTCATAATATAGTTGTATTTCCGCACCGTCGGGGGCGTCGCCCTTTTCGGCGGGTTCGGCTGTGGGTCGGATTTTCGCCGCCCTGGCTCTTGGTGGGGGGATATTGCGGCTGTGACTACCATCATTGGCATCGTTTTCGGCAGCGGGCTTCTTTTTTACTCCATGGTGAGCTCAGCGGGGATCAGCGTCTTCATCGACGCCCCCTCGCTGATGATCGTGGGCGGGGGCACCTTCGCCTCGGCGCTCATCAGTTTCTCCCTTCCCCAGGTGATCAGCGTCTTCGGGATCCTGAAGGGCGCCTTCGGCCGCGAGATCGCAGATCCCGGCTCCTACATCTCGGCCCTGGTCCGCTTGGCCCACAAGGCGCGGAAGGAATCCATCCTCAGCCTTCAGCAGGACGCGGCGAACATCAACAACACCTACCTGAAGCTGGGGCTGCAGCTCGTGATCGACGGCCAGCCGCCCGAGCTGGTGCGCGGGGTGCTGGAGACCGAGATGGAGAGCCTCCTGGCCCGCCACGAGGACGGCGCCCACATCTTCAAGACCATGGGCCGCTTCTCCCCCGCCTTCGGCCTCATCGGGACCCTCATCGGCCTCATCGCCATGCTCCGCAGCCTTGCGGGCGGTGCGGAGCAGCTCGGGCCCAGCATGGCGATCGCGCTCATCACGACGTTCTACGGCGCCCTCGCTTCGAACCTGTTCTTCCTGCCCATCGCCGAGAAGCTCTCCGGCCGGTCGGAGACCGAGGTTCTCCAGGTCCGGGTCGTCATCGAGGGCGTGCTCATGATCCAGGAGGGGATGAACCCCCGGCTGCTGGAGCAGCGGCTGAACGCGCACCTGAGGCCGGAGCATAGGATTGCGCACTTCGAGCGCATGCTCCGGCGCGAGAAGCAGCAGGCGCAGGCGGGAGGATAGGTCATGGCCAAGAAAGCCGAAGAAGGAGGAGAAGAGTGGCTCATGACCTTCGGGGACATGATGGCCCTCCTCCTTACGTTCTTCGTTCTCCTCATCGGCATATCGAGTCCCGATCCGGGGAAATTCGATAAGGCCATGAAATCGATTTCAGAAGCCTTGGGCGGGTCCTTTACGTCCACGAAAGAGCTCATGATCAGCGAGAAGGTTTCCGAGGCCTCCTTCGAGAACCTCGGGAGCCAGGTGAAGGAGATCATCAAGGAAGGCAACCTGCAGGACGTCGTGGAGGTGAAGGTGAACGAGCGGGGGGTCGTCCTGAACATCGTGGGCGGGGCGCTTTTCCGGTCGGGCTCGGCCCGCCTGGGGAAGGGCATCATGCCCCTCCTCCTCGACATCGCCTTTATGGTGGAGAAGCTTCCCTACAAAATCATCGTCGAGGGGCACACCGACGATCAGAAGACGCGGGGAGGGCCCTATCCGTCGAACTGGGAGCTTTCGGCCGCGCGCGCGGCGGCCGTGGTGCGGTTCATGGTGGAGCAGGGGGGCATCGCCCCCAACCGGTTCTCGGCCATCGGGTACGCCCATTACCGTCCCCTCTATGCACCCACTCCGAAGAACCGGGTGAAGAACCGGAGGGTGGAGCTCATCATTTCCCGTGAGGGGGTGAGCAACTGAGTTTGCGGCGCGGTTGATCGGAGGAGTGGAAATGGCGGACAAAACGGCTGCCGACAATTTACGGGATGACTTTGATGAAAAAGACATCGCCGACCGGGGCCATGCGCGCGTGCCTGTTTCTTTCCCCATGAAGTTCATGCCGGTCTCGAAGGAGGAGTTCCGGGAGCTCGCCGCGGAGTTCAACTCCAAGCCCACCCGGGAGCGGCCGGAAGGGGTCCAGGCCGTTGCGGAGCAGCCGAGCCCGAGCCCGGGCCAGGAGACGGTGGCCGATTCGATCATGGCCGCCCTCGAGCGCATCGAAGAGAAACTCGATCGGCTCCTCGATCCCTCCTATACGAAGGGAGCGGAAGCGAGGGAGACGACTTACGAGTCCGGCCACTGCCTCGATCTTTCGGGCTCCGGGCTGCGCTTCACCTCGAATTGGCCGCTCTCCGACGGATGGTACGTGAAGGTCGTCATTCAGACGCCCGAGCCGCATCCGGTGATCGTGGTGGCGCTCGCCCGGGTCGTCCGGTCCCGAAAGGGGGAGGGGTCGAACGTCTACCAGACCGCGGCGCTCTTCGAGGCGATTCACGAAGAGGATCGCGAACACATCATCGCTTACATATTCCAGCGGCAACGGGAGCTGGCGCAGCTTCGGCGGCAGGAAAACTAGGCGGGAGAATCACGATGGCGAAGGAAGAAGAATTCGATTTAATAGGAAAAGAAAGCGGGCAGAGCCGCGGCTTCGTCCGCACGGACGAACGGTTCCAGATGGAGTACCAGATCATATCGGAGGCGGAATTCAAGAAGGAGAAGGATAACTACATCAATAAGCGGACCGCCGAGCGCGACGATGCGGGCTCCTACAGCAGCGAGGGCTCGGAGCAGTTTCTCGCCCTGGGCGCCACCCAGGCCCAGCTCCAGATGTTTCAACAGACCATTCGCGCCATCCGCCAGCTCGAGGCGAAGATCGACGAATTGATGTCCTCCGCGGGGAAGGGGGAGTCCGGCTCGAAGATGAGCAAAGGGATGTGCGTCGATCTTTCCGCGGGCGGGATGCGGATGCTCGTCATGGCCAAGATCGCCAAGGGCGATATCGTCAAGGTCGTCCTGCCCCTTCCCCCGCTCCACCCGGTGGTGGTGGGCGCCATGGGAACGGCCGTGAAGCTCAAGGACGTGCGCCTCGCATCGGGCAAGATGGCGGTGGACGTGGCCCTGAACTTCGAGGCCATCAACGAAATGGACCGCGAGGAGATCGTCTCCTACAACTTCAAGCGACAGCGGGAGGAGGCCTCCAAGGCGCCGAGCGACAGTTGACGCCGGGCCGGCGCCCCGCCTCCCGTTCACAAGGCGCCGAGAGGGGCCCGCGTCTTCCGAATCCCGCCGGACGGCCCTTTACCTTGCGTCCGCTTTCTGGACACGGTGGAAGACCCCGCCACCGCGGCGCCCGCGGGGGGGGGATTTTTTTTGGCGAAAATTTCCCGCGCCCGGCGGCGGCCCCGGGTTTTCGGAGAACGAGATTCATGGGAACGATCCGAATCGAAAACCTGGATGTGGCCTACGAAGTCGAAGCCGGCGTCTCCATTCTCGAGGCGAACCTCGAGAAGAACGTCGATCACGAACACGATTGCGGGGGGAACTGCGCCTGCTCGACCTGCAAGATCTCCATCCTCTCGGGCGGGGAGCTGCTCTCCCCCCAGGAGGAGGACGAGCGCGACACGCTGGACGCCTACGGCTGGGACCCGGACGAGTTCCGCCTCGCCTGCCAGTGCATCGTCAAGAGGGAGGGCGAGATCGTCATCCACCTCGACCCGCTCGAGTAGGCCCGGGCATTCGTCAGCCGGTCTCCTCCAGGTCCTCGGCGCCGGCGGGCGGGACCATCACCGTCCGCTGGCCCGTGAAGACCACCTGGCCCGGCCGCGCCCCCCGGGGGCGCCGCACCCGCCGGTAGGGCGCCCAGTCCACGGCGAGCTTCCCGCTCCCGCGCCCGCGGCTGTAGTGGGCCGCGAGGGCCGCCGCCCGAAGGAGCGCCGCCTCCTCCTCGCCTCGGCCCGGGCGCGATCCCCCCTCCGGGGCGCGGAGGAGAACGTGGCTGCCGGGCAATCCCTGCGCGTGCAGCCAAATGTCGCCCTCCCGTCCCACCCTGCGAATGAGCGCGTCGTTTCCCATGGCGTTCTTCCCCACGAAGATCTCCCACCCCTGCGCCGTGCGGAACCTCCGGTAGGGCAGAGCGGGGGCGCCCTTTGCGGCGGCCCGCCTCCCCCGCTTTTCCGGGGCGTCCGGCGCCAGGCCCTCCCCGTATCCGGCCGCCTCGCAGGCCGCCTCCACCGGGGCGAGATCCTCCCCCGAGCGGGCCTCCTCGAGGTCGAAGAGGAGGCCCTCGAGGAAGGCCAGCTCCTGGGCGGCCTCCTCGCGCCGGCCCTGCGCCACGATGCGGAGCCGCTTGAGCTTCTTGTAGCGCCGGTAGTAGCGCTGGGCGTTCTCGGAGGGCGAGTAACGCGCGTCCAGAGAGATCTCCACCCGCTAATCCCCCTCCTCCACGGTCACGGCCGCCGCGCCCTTCTCCACAACCTCGAGGTT
>JAZGDQ010000316.1:0-8029 GCA_036477985.1 bacterium | reverse complement strand
AGATAGCCCACCCGCCAGCCCGTCATCGAATAGGTCTTCGAGAAGGTGTTGAGGAGGATGAGGCGCTCGCGGTGGTCCTGGAGGGAGAGGAGGGGGACGTGGACGCAGCCCTCCTGGAGGATCTTCTCGTACGCCTCGTCGGCGACGAGGTAGAGGTCGCGCTCGGCGCAGATCTCGGCCAGGGCCTCGAGGTCGGCCCGCCGGTAGACCACCCCGGTCGGATTGTTCGGGTTGTTCACCAGGATCATCCGCGTCCGCGGGGAGAGGGCGGCGCGCACGGCCTCCGGGTCGATCTGGTAGTCGGCGTCGTGGGGGACGGAGACGGGGACGGCGCCAATCTGGAGGGCCACGTGGGCGTAGAGAGAGAAGGTCGGGTCCATGAGGATGACCTCATCGGCCGGATCGAGGAAGCCTGTCATGACGGTGTAGATGCCCGAGCTGGCCCCGTTGGTGGCCATCACCTCATCGGGCGAATAGGCGGCGCCCGCCTCGCGCGCGATGGTTTCGCAGACGGCCTGGAGGAATTCGGGGTCCCCCTGGCCGGGCGCGTAGAAGGTGAGGCCCTGATCGAGGGCGTCCTTCGCCGCCTGGCGGATGTGGAGCGGGGTGGGGAAGGAGGGCGTGCCCGAGTCGAGGCGGATCATCCCCTCCGGCCGCTGGACCGTCATGTGCTTGGCGCGCTCCCCGCCCGAGGTGCGCATGACGTTCTGGGCGATGTGGGGCATTCGAACGGCTCCTTGGAGAATGAGAAAGCGAGGGCCGGGGGCGATTATAGGATGGCGCCTGCGGAGGGGCCAGCCGGGGCGGGGGCTGAGCCCCATGATGGGGGTCAGCCTCATGATGGGGATCATCCCCTGCGGCGGGACTTTCGCTCCTCCAGGAAGGCGGACATCCGCGCGTTGGGCTCCCCGTCCCGGTAGGCGGCGTCGAAGGCGTCGATGCTCGGCGGGATGGCGGCATCGAGGTAGGCCGAGAGCCAGCGGGCGAGGGGAACCTTCTGGGCGCGCAGCGCCCCGGGCGCGGCCCGGAGGAGATCGGCCACCGCCTCCTCGACCGCCCCGTCCAGCGCCTCGGCGGGGACGGCCCGGTGGACGATGCCCAGGCGGGCGGCCTCGGCCCCGTCGATGGTCCGCCCGGTGAGGAGGAGGTCCTGGGCGGCCGAGAGGCCGGCGAGGGGAACCAGGAGGGCCGCCTCGATCACCGAGGGCACGCCGAGGCGCACCTCGGGCATGCCGAGAAGGGCGTCCTCGGCGGCGATCCGCAGGTCGCACCCCAGGAGCAGCTCGAGCCCGCCCCCCAGGGCCGCGCCCTGGCACCGGGCGACCACCGGGTGGGGGAATTCGCGGACCGCGCGGATGAGGCCGTGGAGGCGCTCGATGAAGGCGCGCGCCGCGCCGGGGCGGAGGGCGGCCATCTCCCCCACGTCCGCCCCGCCGCAGAAAGCCTTCTCGCCCGCCCCGGTGAGGACGAGGACGCGCAGGCCCTCCTCCCCGGCCAGGCGGGAGAGAGCCTCGCGCGCGGCCTCCATCATGGGCGTGTTCAGGGCGTTGCGCTTCTCCGGGCGGGAGAGGGCGAGGGTGGCCGTCTCGCCTTTTCGATCCACGCGCACCAGGGGCTCCGCCATCGGCCGGTCCTCGATCCTTCGGGCGCATCGCCAGACGGATGTCGGGCGAAACACAAGAACGCGAAGCGCCGTCACCCCCTGAATTTTTCGGGCGCAGACAAAACGTTTCTGGCGATGAAGTCCGAAGAGTCGTCCGCCGGCGCGGCTTCCTTCGCGGCGCGCGCAAGGGATTCGGCCGCGGCGCCGGCCGAGTCGAAGTGCTCGAGGAGGACGGGCGCGGGCTCCTCGGCGCAGAGCGGGTGGAGTTTTTTGACGAAGTCGTCGACGTAGGGCGTGCTCCGGTGATGCCGGTGGGCGTCCCCGCTCTCGAAGATCATGAAGTGGACGAATTTCGCGGGGTTGTCCTTGTGCTGAAGCGAGGTGTAGAGGAGCGTGCCGGGCTCCTTCGCCCGGACGTTCCCGATGAATTCTCGTATGGCGGCTTTCGCCTCCTCGATCTTATCCGCGTGAACCTCGAAGGGTGCCATCGCCTGTTCCGTCATAGCGCGCCTCCTAAGGAGACAGGCGCTGTATCGTCCAGCCCCCGTCCTCCTGCGCATTGTACCGAATCCTGTCGTGAAGGCGGTCCTCCCGGTGCTGCCAAAACTCCATCTCCGCGGGCCGGACGGTGAAACCGCCCCAGTGCGCCGGCCGGGGTATGGGGCCGCCCTCGAACCGTTCCCTGTATTGCGCGGCCCTTTCCTCGAGGACCGCCCTGCTCTCGATGACCTCGCTCTGGGCGGACGCCCAGGCGCCCAGCTTGGCGGGGTCGGGCCGGGATTCGAAATATTTGTCCGAAACCTCCTCGGGCGACTTCTCGGCGATCCCCACGATCCGCACCTGGCGGAGGAGCTCCTTCCAGTAAAACGTCAAGGCGACGAGCGGGGATTTCTCGATATCCCTGGATTTCGCGCTCATGAAATTCGTGAAGAACAAGAATCCCTCGACCGCAAGTCCGTATTTCTCCGGGTCCTTGTAAAGGACGAACCGCCCCGTGGGAGTCCCGAGGGGGGTGGAGGTGGAAAGGTGCATGACCTCGGGCTGGAAAATCCCGGCGCGCACCGCGTCCCCGTACCATTCCCGGAATTGCTTTAGCGGGTCCGGGTCCACCGAACTCTCGTCGAGCGTTTTCTTTTCCACCGCTTCGATCACGCTTTGATTCACCATCTCGGGGTCTTCGCTCCTGGCTTGCGATCTCTTGCGGAGGGCCCAATCCCGGCGGCGCGGCGGTTTGCCCGGGCGCCGCGCTGCGGTTTCCCCGGCCGCCGCGCGGCGGGCCGCTCCCATTTAACCATATCTGGTCAATATTCGCTCTCCAGAATGCCTCGCCCAAAGCGCTTTTCGCGCGCCCCGGCCGAGAGGGGGGGGGGAGGCGGCGGAGACAAAGGGGAGGGGAGGCGGCCGGCTGGCGCGCTCCGGGGGGAGGGAGGTAGACTGGCCCCCTTCCGCGACAACCGCCCCCGGGCCTATTGCGAGGCGAGACGTATGGCCGTCGAGTTCAAGGACATCTGGGACTTTCACACCGACCTTCGCCTCGTCATGCGCCCCGGCGGGGACCGGCCCTACCTGCGCGATCAGCTCGACGTTCCCGCGGCGGCGCGCCTGGGCGGGGTGTTCAGCGCCACCGAGCGCTTCGCCGACCTCCCGAAGGACGTCCAACTCGAGCGCCTGGAGGAGGACGTCGCCCTCATCCGGGGCGCCGAGGGGATGCACGACGTTCTCTCGGCGGGCGACCTGAAGGGGACGGGGGGGCAGATCCTCCACGCCGAGGGGATGTACTTCATCGAGGAGGAGGCGGACCTGGCCCTCCTCGACAGGCTGTGGGATCTCGGCGTCCGCAGCCTCGCCCCCCTCTACAACGAGGACAACGCCCTCGGCGGCGGCGCGCGCGGGGAGAGCGCCCGGGGGCTCACCCCCCTCGGGCGGGACCTCGCCATGCGGAGCTGGAAGATGGGGTTCCTCTTCGACTGCGCCCACGCGAACCACCGCACGAAGGAGGGCCTCATCGACATCGCCCTCGTGACGGGACACCCCCTCCACTACTCCCACGGCCACCTGGACGAGCCCTACGCGGCCGTCTTCGGCGAGCGGGGCCTGCCGCGCGAGATGGCGCGCCGCCTCCTCGAGACCGGCGGGTTCATCGGCCTCTGCCCCCATCCCGGCTTCCTCGCCGCCTTCAGCCGCCACCTCGAGGAGATCGAGTTTCTCGCCGAGATCGCCCCCGACCAGGTTGTCCTGGGGAGCGACTTCGCGGGGACGAACGTCCAGGGCCCCGAAGGGATTCGCCTCTTCGAGGAGTGCAAGGGGATATGGGGCGTCCCCGCCTTCGCCGAGCGCCTCGCCGCCCTCCACGGGGAGGATTTCGCCCGCGCCTACTGCGGCGCCTCCCTCCGGGGCCTCCTTGAGCGCACCCTCCCCGCCTAGAGCGCGCCCCCCTCCCGTGATATGATTTCGGCCCATTCGCTGAGCTGCCGCGCACGAAATCTGGAGATGGCGGGATGACGGAACGCGAGACGGCGCAGGGCGCGAACGGAGTCGTGGTTGCGGGCCATCCGCTCGCCACCGAGGCGGGACTCGAGATCCTCCGGCGGGGGGGGAACGCCGTCGACGCGGGCGTGGCCGCCGGAATCGCGCTCAACGCGGCCCACCACGACATGACCTCCTTCTCGGGCGTCGCCCCGATCCTCATCCATCTCGCCGGGACGGGGGAGAGCCGCTCCTTCGACGGTCTGGGCCGCTGGCCCCGGGCGGCCTCCCTCGAGTGGTTCTGGGAGAACCAGGACGGGCGCTACGAGCCCAACCTGCGGCACTGCGTCCTGCCCGGCGCGGCATCGAGCTGGATCTCGGCCCTGCGCCGCTTCGGGACGCTCTCCTTCGCCGAGGTGGCCGAGGCGGCCATCCGCGTCTGCGAGGAGGGGGTGGAGATCGCACCCTTCCAGGCCGGGATTTTCGCCCGCAACGAGGAGTCCCTGCTGAGGTGGCCCGGCTCGCGCGCGGTCGTCGGCGCCCCGGGCGGCGGGCTCCTCCAGGCGGGCGACATCATGCGCCAGCCCGACCACGCCGAGACGCTGCGCCGTCTCGCCGCGGCCGAGAAGTCGGCGGGGGGGTCGCGCGAGGACAAGATCGAGGCCGCCCACGCCGCCTTCTACGAAGGGGAGGCGGCCGAGAAGATGGTGCGCTTCTCCGACGAGCACGGCGGCTTCTTCACCCGCGAGGATTTCGCCGAGTTCAGGGCCGCCGAGGAGCCGCCCATCCGCGTCGCGTTCGAGGGGCATGAGCTGGTCGGCTGCGGACCCTGGTGCCAGGGCCCCGTCCTCCTCGAGGCCGTCTCCATCCTGAAGAATTTCGACCTTCGGGCGCTCGGCCACAACAGCCCCGCGTATCTCCACCTCATCACCTGCGCCCTCCTCCTCGCCTACGCCGATCGGGAGGCCCATGTGGGCGACCCCGGCTTCGTGGACGTTCCCATCGAGGAGATGCTCTCGGAGGAGTACACCCGCGCCCGCGCCGGCCTCATCGAGACCGGCCGCGCCTTCGAGGGGATGCCCCCGCCCGGCGATCCCGTCTCGGGCAAACCCCTCCTCGAGGGCTACGAGATGCCGCGCCCCGGGAACTGGGAGACGAACCGGGGGCTCGAACGCGGGGCGGCCGTCCAGTGGACCGCCGACACGAGCTACGTGGGCGTCGTGGACGGGCAGGGAAACATGTTCTCGGCCACCCCCTCCGACACCCTGGGGTCCCACCTCGAGCCTCCCCTCATTCCCGGCCTCGGGCTCGCCTTATCGGGCCGGGGGCGCCAGTCCCGCCTCGACCCGCGCCACCCGGCCGCCATCGCCCCCGGGAAGCGCCCGCGCCTCACCCCGAACCCGGCCCTCGTCCTCAAGGACGGCGCGCCCGCCTTCGTCTTCGGCACCCCGGGCGGGGACGTGCAGCCCCAGGCCATGCTTCAGGTCTTCCTGAACCTCCTCGTCTTCGGGATGGAGCCCCAGGCGGCGGTGGAGGCCCCCCGCCTGGCGAGCTACAGCTTCCCCAACTCCTTCTACCCCCACGACTATTTTCCCGGCCTGCTCTGCATCGAGTCGCGCGTGGGGGAGAAAACCCTTGCCGCGCTCGAGGCCATGGGCCACAAGGTCGAGGCCTGGCCCGAGAGCATTCCCAAGGCGGGCTCGGTCCTCGTCGCGGGCCTCCGCAAGGGGGGCCTCTGGCGGGGGGCGGCCGACCACCGCCGGCTCGCCACGGCCCGCGCCCTCTAGAGCTCCGCTCCCCGGCCCCTTTCCCGAAAGCGCAAATCCTTGGCCCGATTGCTCGAACACGATTCGCTGGAGCTGCTCGGCCGCTACGGCGTGCCCGTCCCGGCCTACGAGGTGGCGGGCGATCCGGACGAGGCCGCCGCCGCCCTCGAGCGCCTCGGCGGGCGGGCCGTCCTCAAGGCCCTCGTCCCGGTGGGGGGCCGCGGGAAGGCGGGCGCCGTCGCCCGCGTCTCCGGGCCGGAGGAGGCCCGCGCCGAAGCCGCACGCATCCTGGGCTCGGTCGTCCGCCGCTTCCCCGTGGATCGCCTCCTCGTCATGGAGGCGCTCGAGATCCGCCGCGAATTCTTCCTCTCCATCACCTTCGACCCCGCCCACAGGGGCCCCCTCGTCCTCTTCAGCGCCGAGGGGGGGATCGAGATCGAGGAGCTCGCGGCCGAGCGGCCCGAGGCCATCCTCGAGCTTCCGGTGGACATCACCCGGGGCCTCGGGGTCTACCAGGGCCTGGACCTCGCCGAGCGGGCCGGCCTCGACGGCCCCGCCGCCCTCCAGGCGGGGGAGGCCATGGCCGCCCTCTACACCCTCTTCCGGGCGGCCGACTGCCGGATGGTCGAGATCAACCCGCTCGCGGAGGTCGAGGGGGGGAGGATTCTCGCCGCCTCGGGGGTGGTGAATCTCGACGAGCAGGCCCTCTTCCGCCACCCCGGGCTCGCCGAGCGCGCGAGCGCCGCCGAGGGGAACGGATGGCGCCCCCTCACCCCCCTCGAGGAGGAGATGCGCGAGATCGACGCCATCGATCCCCACGTCGGCGCCATCCGCTTCGCCGAGATGGACGGCGACATCGGCTTCATGGTGACGGGAGGCGGGTACAGCCTCACCTCCTTGGCTCAGCTCATCGAGGAGGGGGGGCGCCCGGCCTGCACCTTCGACATCACGCCCGGGCGCTACGAGGAGAAGATGTACCGCGCCGTCCGGGCGGTCCTCTCGATTCCGCGCCTGAAGGGGCTCTTGATCGCCGGGAACGTGAGCAACTTCACCCGGGTGGACATCAAGGCGGCCGGGGTGGCGCGCGCCCTCAAGGAGGCCGGCCGCGACTACGGCGAATTTCCCGTCGTCATCCGCTTCGCCGGCCCGGGCGTCGAGGAGGCGCGGCGGTTGATCGCCGAGGTTCCGGGGGTGGATTGGCACGAGGAAGGCTTCTCGCTCGAGGACGCTGCGCGGCGGATCGTGGAGCGGGCCTACGGGCGCGCCAAGGGGGAGGCGGGAGGGGGAGAAGATGAGGGGGAGGGGGCATGAGCATCCTCCTCGACGGCGAAACCCGCGTCCTCATTCAGGGCGTCACCGGGGCCGAGGCGCGGCGGCTCCTCCCCACCATGCGCGACTACGGAACCCGGGTGGTCGCCGGCGTCGCCCCCGGCCGGGGAGGGCGGGAGGTGGACGGCGTTCCCGTCTACAACACCGTGGCGGCCGCCCTGCGCGCGCACGAGGTTGATCTCACCGTCCTCTTCACCCCGGCGCGCTTCGTGCGCGACGCGGCCCTCGAGGCCATCGACGCGGGCGTTCCCACGATCCACATCCTCGCCGAGGGCGTCCCCCACCACGACGCCAGCGTGGTCGTCACCCGGGCCCGCGCAAAGGGGATCTTCGTCATCGGCCCCAACAGCCAGGGCATGCTGAGCCCGGGGAAGGCGAAGCTCGGCGGGACGGGGGGGGAGGTGCCCGACCTCATGTTCCGCCCCGGCCCGGTCGGGGTGGTGAGCCGGAGCGGGGGGATGGGCGCCGAGATCTGCCTCTTCCTCACCCGGGCCGGCGTCGGCCAGAGCACCTACGTCGCCGTCGGCGGCGACCTCATCATCGGGGCCGCCTTCGTCGAGATTCTCGCCCTCTTCGAGAAGGACCCCGAGACGGCGTGCGTCGTCATGTTCGGCGAGCCGGGGACGGGCCGCGAGGAGGAGGCGGCCGCGTTCATCCAGTCCGGCGGGTTCACCAAGCCCGTCATCGCCATGGTCCCGGGCGAGTTCATGGAAGACGCGCCCACCCCCGTGGGCCTCGCCCACACCGGCGCCCTCATCGAGCGCGGGACGGGCGCGCCCTCGCGGAAGAAGCGCCTCCGGCGGGAGGCGGGCGTGGCCGTCGCCGAGCGCTTCTCCGAGATCGTCCCCCGCGTCCAGAGCGCCCT
>JAZGDQ010000315.1:0-2390 GCA_036477985.1 bacterium | reverse complement strand
TCTTTTAGCTGAAGGCTCCCCGGCTGATGGCTCTCTTTCGGCTGAAGGCTCTTCTTCGGCTGAGGGCTCTCCGGCGGCGCTCCAGAGGTCGCCCTGATGCCCCTCGGGGATCTTGAGCGCAAGGTGGCGGAAGGCCCCGGGCGTCGCCCGCCGGCCCCCGCGCGTGCGCTGGACGAAGTTGGTGCGGAGCAGGTAGGGCTCGACCACGTCCACCAGGGTGTCCGTTTCCTCGTTCATGGTGGCGGCGATGGCCTCAACGCCCACCGGGCCGCCGCCGTACTGTCCGATGATGGTGCGCAGATAGCTCCGGTCGAGGGCGTCGAGCCCCTGCTCGTCCACCCCCTCCATCGCGAGGGCCTCGCGCAGGGTGGCGAGCGAGACGGCGCCGTCTTTTCGTGCCTGGCTGAAGTCGCGCACCCAGAGCAGGAGCCGGTTGGCCGTCCGGGGGGTGCCCCGGCTGCGGCGGGCGAGCTCGGCGGCGGCTTCGGCCTCGATGGGAATGCCCAGGTGCCCGGCGCTTCGTTCGAGAATCACCTTGAGCTCGCCCTCCGAGTAAAAATCCACATGGTAGACCCGCTCGAAGCGGTCCCGGAGGGGGGCCGAGAGGGAGCCGGGCCGCGTCGTCGCGCCGATGAGCGAGAACCGCTTCAGGTTGATCTTGATGGACCTCGCCATCGGTCCCTGCTGGGAGATGAAGTCCACCTCGTAGTCTTCCATCGCCGGGTAGAGGTATTCCTCAACGGGCCTGGGCATGCGGTGAATCTCGTCGATGAAGAGCACGTCCCCCGCCTGGAGGTCGGTCAAGACGCCCACGAGGTCGAAGGGCCGGGTGAGGGAGGGCCCCGAGGTTCTCACGAGGCGCGAGCCCATTTCCTTGGCGATGATGTGGGAGAGGGTGGTCTTGCCCAGCCCGGGCGGGCCGTGGAAGAGGATGTGCCCCACCGAGTCCCCGCGCGCCCCGGCGGCCTCGAGGGTGATGCGGAGCTTATCCACCAGCTCCCGCTGGCCGATGTAGTCCTCCAGCGCCGAGGGCCGGAGGGAGGTGAACACCCGCTCCTCGGCGGGGCTGATCTCCTGGGCCGAAACGCGCCTTTCGATGACCACGGCTTCTCCTCTACCGCCTGAGGCGGCCCTAGCGTCTGAGGCGACCCTACCGCCTGAGGCGGAAAACCTCTTCCAGGATTTCGGGGATCTCGGCCTCCGCGCCCAGCGCCGAGACCGCCCGGCCAATTAACCCTTCGGCCTCGGCGGTCCGGAGGCCCAGCTGGCCGACGAGGATGGCCATCGCCTCCGAGGAGCGCGCGGGCGATCCCGCCGGGGCGGGGGCGTCCGGGTTCTCCGCCAGAATGCCCAGCTCGGCGATCTCATCGGCGAGGTGGGAGATGATCTGCTCGGCTTTTTTCTTGCCGATTCCCTGAAGTCTCATCAGCGTGGCCATGTCGCGCGCGACGATCGCCGCCCCGATTCTGTCGGGGGGAAGGCCCATCGCGCGGACGCCGCTTCGCGGGCTGAGGCCGGGCACCTTGATGAAGCGCAGGAAAAACTTCCGCTCGACGGAGGTCAGGAACCCGATGAGCCGCGGGGCGAGGGCCTGGCCCGCCGCGGCGTTGCCCTCCAGGTAGTGATAGGTGTGAAGCTCGACCGGCTCCCTCGCGCCCATGAGCGCCTGGAGCTCGGGCAGGGCGTAGGCGCCCACGTGGACTTCGTAGCACACGCCCGAGCCGGTGCGCAGGACGATGCTCTCCTCTAAAATTTCGAGAATGTCCCCCGAGATGCGCCGGATCACTGCTTCACCGCCTGGACCACGGCCGAGCGCCGGAAGCTGCGGTCGACGTGGCAGTAGGCCGCCGCGATGGCGTCGGCGAAGTCGTTCGGTTCGGGAAGTTCTGCGAGGCCGAGGCGCTGCTGGACCATGCGCTGAACCTGTTCTTTGGAGGCGCGGCCCACGCCCACGAGGGATTTTTTGATTTCGGTCGCCCCGTAGCTGTGCACGGGCACCCCGGCCTGGGAGGCGGCGAGGAAGATGACCCCCCGGGCGTGCCCCATGGTGATGGAGGTCCGGGGGTGGGCGTAGTGGGCGTAGAGGTTTTCGACGGCCATGGCGCCGGGGGCGAGGTCGGCGATGACCCGGGTGAGGTCGCGGTGAAGCTCGTCGAGCCGGTCTTCGAGGGGGGGGCGCTCGTCCGTTCTGAGGACGCCGCCGTCCACGGGCCGGGGTTCGGGATGCGCGTCCGAGGATTCGAGCAGGGCGTATCCGGTGACGCCGAGGCCGGGGTCCACCCCCAGGATGCGGCGGGGGGAATCGGTGTGGGTCAAGCTTGTCTCGCCCGGGCGGGGGGAGAGGGAGAGGGATCAGGCGGTTGCCTTGGCCATCTCCTCTTCGGTGATAT
>JAZGDQ010000314.1:0-2822 GCA_036477985.1 bacterium | reverse complement strand
GATCGCCGTCGGTATCGGGCTCCTCCCCGTCCAGGTAGCGGACGATCCGGGCGGCGAATCGGTTGAGGGTGGAGATGATCTCGGCGTTGAAGTCTTCATCTTCGAGGTCTTTTCGGGTCTTGGTGTCCTCGACGGCGAGGAGGACGATCTCCTCAAGACACGCGTCGCCCAGCCCGCCCGTATCGGCGCCCAGATTGGTGAGCGCCTCCCGCAGGAAATCCCTCCCCTGTTTTTCTTTGGGGGCCGACATGCGCGCGGCCAGCCGGAGGATGGTCCAGATAACGGCGAAGCCGATCAGGCCGATCAGAATCCCGAGCGTGAGGGTCATTCGTTTCCTTTTCTGCCGAACCCGGTCGCGGAAATGCTCAGCTGGGAATTGTGACTCCCGGCGCGGCTGCTCCGGCCGCTTCCTCGAGGCCGGAGCCGTGGGGGATCTCGCCCTCGGGCGGGGGGACTTTTTTGACCATCTTGCAGCAGCCCGCGCAGGAGGGGACGACGCCGTTCTCGAAATACTTCCGGAAGCGGCGGTAGGCGCCGTTGTTCCAGAGGCGGAGAAGGGACCGCTCCTTCACGTTGCCGATGCGGTAGTTCATGCAGGGGAAGACGTCCCCGTAGGGGGAGATGCGCGTGGTGGACCAGGGAAGGTCGCATTTCCAGGCAGAGAGGTCGAAGCCGCCCTCGTAGTAGTCCAGCACGTCGCCCAGGGTGAGGTCCTTGGGGTTGAAGCGGATGGTCACGCCGCTCTCGAGGCCGATCTCGAAGGCGCGGCGGAGGCTTTCCTCCAGCCCGGCGCGGGGAAGGCGGGGGACGAAGTTCATGGTCGGCTCGCCGGTCTTTACCTCGTCGAAAAGCCGGAGGCTGGTGCGGCTCATCGAGCCGTCCATGATCTGGAAGGAGCAGGAGTCCACCCCGACGGCGGCGGCGTGCTCGACGACCTCGTGGAGGCGGCGGAAATTCTTTTCGAGGATGACGCAGTTGAAGTTGGTGTAGGGGGCGGGGCGGCCCGCCTTTTCGCGGCAGGCGAGGACGCCGCGCATGGTGGCGGTGAGGTCGCGGAAGGAGCCCGCCTTGCGGCGGATCTCGTCGTGGACCTCTTCGGGGCCGTCCACCGACATGCTCAGGGTGCGCAGCCGCCAGTCGATGAGTTTTTGGACGATGGATTCCTGGAGGAGCATGCCGTTGGTGGCGATGGAGACTTTGTGGCGGGCGAGCATGGCCTCGAGGAGGACTTCGATGTCTTTTCTGACGAAGACCTCGCCCCCGGTGAGCTGGATGTTGGAGCCGGGGGGGAACTGGCGGACGAGGGAGAGGACCTCCTCGGTGGTGAGGTCGGCGCGGCCCTTGTGGTCGAGGCCGAACTCGCCCTCTTCGTTGAAGATGAAGCACTGCTCGCACCGGAGGTTGCAGCGGTAGGTGAGCTCGATGGTGGCGTTGCGCACGGGGGGCATGAGGCCGGCCGTGAAGCGCCGGGGAATTTCGTAGTAAAAGCGCGCAAGGGCGCGGAGGTTCATGGAGGTGTCCTTCCGGAAAGGGCCTCAAAGGGCGCGCCGGCGAGGTGTTCTCCGGGGCGCCCGGGCGGGCCGGAGCCGGGGCCTGAATTTATCACGGGGGCGCAAAATCCTGAAATATCGGCGAATTTCCGGCTCAGGCCCCCGGCCCGGCGAGCGGGCCTCTATCCACGACGGTTTCCAAAAAATCGCGCGTCCGGAGCGCGATGGCGGGCCATGAGAAAATTTCCGCCAGCGCCGACGCGCCTTCGGCCAGGCGGGCGCGGCGCTCGGGGTCTTCCATGAGGGCGGCGGCGGCGGCGGCCAGGGCCCCGGCGTCCCCGAAAGGAACGGGGGAGAAATTCTCACCCTCGCGAAAATATTTGGTGGGCGCCTGGGGCGGGGTGCTCACCACCGGGAGGCCGTGCGCCAGTGCGGCCATCAGAGAGCCCCGGCGCGAAGAAATCCCGCCCGCGAAAGGGGCCAGGAACAGATCCGCCGCCAGAAGAATCTCGCTGATGCGCTCCTCGCTCACATACCCGGTCCAGATCAACTCCTCGCCGAGACCCGCCGCCTCGGCGCGCTCTTTCAGGGCGGGATAGAACCCCCCGTCGTCCGGCCACCTCCCGCCCGCCATGAACAGGCGGAAGCGCCGCCCTTCTTCTTTCCACCTCGCCGCGGCCCCGATGATCTCTTCTGTCCCCTTGCCCGGATAGTAAAAACCGAAATGGGCCAGCACCCAATCCTCCGGCCCGAGCCCCGCCTCCTCCCGCACCCGGCGCCGGGCAGCCTCCCGCTCTCCCGCTCCACCCGGAGAGGGTTCGATATTGGCCCCGATGGGCACCTCACGGAGTTTCCGGGGGGATTTGCGCAGGTATTTTCCGATCAGGCGGGTGACTTCTTCGTTCGTGGAGAGGATGGCCGGCGCCGAGGCGAGCATGAGCGCAGCGCCCGCCTTGGAGGCCAGGGTGGAAATCCCCACCGTGTGCATGGAAAACACCGGGGGAATTCCGGGCGCGAGAAGGCGCATCGCGGCCGGGAGAATATGAATCCACCGCCCCGCCGGAGGATAAAGATCGGGCGCGTACTGGACGAGGAGCGCCCCGATCCCCTCCTCGCGCGAGGCCCGGGCGATCCGCCCCAGAGACGCCGGTCCCCAGCCCCCCGGTATCTTCCGGACGCGGACGCTGCCCTCTTCCCCCGGTCCCGTGTAGCCCGCGCCCGCGAACACCCGCACTTCCAATCCGGTTTCGGCCAGGCGCGGCGCGAGCATTTTCGTGAAATCCCCCACCCCGCAGGGCACGGCGTTCGGGGGATAGGTGGGGGAGAGAATTC
>JAZGDQ010000313.1:0-10019 GCA_036477985.1 bacterium | reverse complement strand
GCGCCGAGCGGGGGCAACCGCCAGCCCTGGCACTTCATCGTCGTGCGCGATCCGGAGGTGAAGGCCGCCATACGCGACCACTACCTCCGCTCCTGGAGGGCCTACAAGGACATGGTGGCCGAGCAGGCCAAGACCCTCCCCGAGGCCGCCGCCGCCATCGAGCGGTGGAAGGCGAACCCGTTCAGCGACAACTTCGCCGAGAATCTCGACAAGATTCCGGTCTTCATCATCCCCTGCTTGGACATGCGGGTGCTCTCCTTCAGCGGCGGGGAGGAGTCGCCCTCCGTCATGCAGATGAACAGCGTCTACGCCTCGATCTATCCGGCGGTGCAGAACATCCTCCTCACCGCCCGGGAGCGCGGGCTCGGGGCCGTCCTGACGACGCTGCACTCCCGCTACGAGGAGGAAGTGAAGCAGGTGTTGGGCGTGCCCGCCTATGTGCGCACCACCTCCCTTATTCCGATCGGGCACCCGGCCGCCCGCTACGGCCCGACGCGGAGGCTGCCCGCCGCCGAGCGGACCCATCTGGACGGATGGGACAGAAGCCTCGCCTCCTATTACGAAACCGGCGCGAGCGCCCTGCTCGTCGCCGACCGGATGACCCGCAACCCGCGGACGTGCTCCCCCGACTCTCTCGTCAGGGACGTGCAGGCCCTCATGCAGGAGGGAGGCTTCCGGCGGGTGCCCGTCGTCGAGGAGGGCCGCCTCGTCGGCATCGTCACCGACCGCGACATCCGGAGCATCCTCCTCCCGCCCGACGTCCCCGACCAGATGAAGGAGCGCTTCGACCTCCTGCGCGTGCGGCGGGTGGAGGAGGTGATGACGGCCGATCCGGTCCACGTCACCCCCGACACCCTCCTCGAGGAGGCGGCCGACATCATCCTCCGCAACCGGATCGGCGGGCTCTCCGTCGTGGACTCCGGCTGGCTCGTCGGGGTCGTCACCAAGGGAGACATCCTGAGCGGGCTGCTCGAGGCCACCGGCATGAGCCGGGACAACCTCCAGTTCTCCTTCGCGGTCTCCCGCAGGCAGGGGGAGCCCGGCCTCGCCCACCTGCTGAGCGATCTGGAGAACGCCGGGGCCGAGGTCCTTTCGGTGACGAGCCATCCGGAAAAAAACGACCCCGAATCCAAGGTGCGCTACTCCGTCCGCATCTGGATCGCCGACCCCGGGGAGATCACCCCCCTCCTGAAGAAGCGGGGGATCTCCCTCTCCGATCTGCACCTCGAATAGGGCGGGGGACGCCCGGCGGCTTCCCCGCGCGCCCGGCGGCCCCCCCGTTCGCCCGGCGGCGCCCTCCCCGGCGGCCCTCCGCCGGGGCCCGATTGCGCGATATTCCCCTCGCCGATTGACCTTCTCGGCCTTCCTCTGCGAAACTTCCGGAGCACACCGAGAATGCGGCGCCCATCCTCCACCCAAGCGTTTGCGGCGGCCCCCGGTGAGCCCCCCGGAAATTCGAGCCGAGGAGGTGCGATGCGGCTACTCCAGATCATCCCCGAGCGCTGCACCGGCTGCATGCGGTGCGAGCTGGCCTGCTCCTACGAGCAGACCGGAACGTTCCAGCCCTCGAAGTCGGTCATCCGGGTCTCCTCCTTCGAGGGACACACCAGCTACGCCCCCTACACCTGTCCCCAGTGCGACGAGGCGTGGTGCCTGACGGCCTGCCCCGTCGAGGCCATCGGGATCTCGGCCGCCGGAGCGAAGGTGGTGTCGGGGGAGGTTTGCGTGGGGTGCAAGCTCTGCGCGATCGCCTGCCCCTACGGGACCATGTTCTACGACGCGGACACCCACAAGGCATTCAAGTGCGACCTCTGCGGCGGCCGGCCCGCGTGCGTGGACGTGTGCCCCACCCAGGCCATCGTCTACGCCGAGGTCGAGCGGACGGATTGGGTGGGCCCCTTCGCGGACGAGCGCGCCCGGTCGGCGGGGGGACCGCTCGCGGGAGCCAAGACGTCATGACCGCGAAGCGCCACGTCATCGTCGGCGGGGGGACCGCCGGCTGGAACGCCATAACCGCCATCCGCGAGATCGACCGGGGCGAATCGGAGATCCTCCTCGTCTCGGACGAGACGCCCTATTCGCGGATGGTGCTCCCCTACTACCTGGCCCGGGAGATCGGGGAGTCCCACGTCTTCACGGCCGGCGCGGCCCGCCTCGCCGACCTGCGGGTGGAGACGCGCATCGGCGCGCGGGCGGCCCGGCTCGACGCCGCGGGGAACACCCTCGTCCTGGAGGGCGGGGAGGAGATTCCCTACGACGACCTTCTGATCGCCACCGGCTCCTCCCCGGTGCGGGCTCCCGTGCCGGGAGCGGATTCGCCGGGCGTGCACAGCTTCTGGACCCTCGCGCAGGCGCAGGAGGTGGCCGCGGGCCTT
Source organism: bacterium (assembly GCA_036477985.1). Classification (GTDB taxonomy): domain Bacteria; phylum UBA8248; class UBA8248; order UBA8248; family UBA8248; genus JAZGDQ01. The sequence continues at coordinate 7,644 of JAZGDQ010000313.1, read as the reverse complement.
CGCCCCGGGGCGCGGGTGGCGATGATCGGGGCGGGCTTCATCTCCTTCACCATCCTGAACGCCCTGGTCAAGAACGAGGTGGAGCTCACCGTCGCCGAGATCGCCCCGCGCGTCCTGCCCCGCATGGTGGACGAGGCGGGCGCCCGCATCGTGGAGAAATGGCTCGCCGACCGCGGCGTCGCGATCCGCACCGGGGCGGAGGTGACCGCCATCGAGGAGAACGGCGGCGCCAAGCGGCTTCGATTCGCCGAGGGGGCGGACCTGGAGGCGGACCTCGTCATCATGGCCACCGGAATCCGCCCGAACCTCGAGTGGCTCGAGGGCTCCGGGATCGAGGTGCGGAGCGGGGTGGTGGTGGACGATCACCTCCGCTCCAGCGTCCCCAACGTCTACGCGGCGGGGGACGTGGCCGAGGGGGCGGACCTCATCACCGGAGAGGCCGAGGTGCACGCCATCGAGCCCACCGCCGTGCAGCACGGCCGGGTGGTCGGGGCCAACATGGCCGGCGAGGACATCGCCCACCCCGGCAGCCTTATCATGAACATCGTGGACGTGCTCGACCTCGAGATCGCCAGCTTCGGCAGGTGGGACGACTCCGAGGCCGAGGCGTTCGAGGTCCTCCGGCCGGAGCGGCCCGAATACCGCAAGCTCCTCTTCCGGGGCGGGCGGCTCGTCGGGGCGATCGCCCTGGGGGGGACGCGCGACATCTGGGCGACCAACGACGTGGGCATCCTCAAGGGGCTCGTCCAGACCGGGGTGGACCTCTCGGAGTGGAAGGACCACCTGCGCGCCAACCCCCTCGACGTGAAGAGCGCCTACCTGGCTGCGGGCGCCGCGGGGGAGCTGCTTCCCCAGACCCTGCTGGGCCGGCCCACGGCTCCGGCGGGGGAGATCGGCGCCGCCTAGCCGGGACGCCTTGCAGGCGTCACCTTGCAGGCGTCACTTAGAGAGCGGGAGAGGAGCCTTGTCCGAGACCAGCGCATACGCCTACGCAGGGTGGATCCTGCGGGTGGATCTCACCGAGGGAAAGACCTGGGCCGAGCCCTTCGGGGCCGAGGAGCGCCGCAAGTGGATCGGCGGGGCGGGCCTGGGGGCGAAGATCCTCTGGGAGGAGGTCCCCCCCGAGGCCGAGTGGGATCATCCCGAGAACCGCATCGTCCTGGCCACCGGCCCGCTGGCCGGCCTTCCGGTCTGGGGCACGGGAGGGCTCACCGTCGTCACGCGCGGCGCGCTGACGGGGGGCGCCACCAACACCCAAGCGAACGGCTTCTTCGGCGCGAACCTCAAGCTGTGCGGCTACGACGCCGTCGTCATCCAGGGGAAGTCCCCCGAGTGGGTCTACCTCCACATCGGGGACGGGAAGGTGGAGCTGCGCGACGCCGCCGCCCTCATCGGCAAGGACACCTGGGAGACCCAGCAGGCCCTCGAGGCCGCGACCGGGCGGAGCGGCCACCAGCTCAGCGTCTACAGCATCGGGCCGGCGGGGGAGAACCTCGTGCGCTTCGCCGCCATTCAGGGGGACTACGGCCACGTCGCCAGCAAGAACGGGTGCGGCGCCGTGATGGGCGCGAAGAACCTCAAGGCCGTCGCCATCGAGCGCGGGAATAAGGGGGTCTCCGCCGCCCACCCCCGCGCCCTCTACGCCGCGGCCGATGAGATCGCCCACAACCTGCAAAACGATCCCTCCACCAAGGGGCTCTACAATTTCGGCACCCTGGGGGGCGTTCGGAATTTGCACGGCATCGGCGCCCTCCCCATCCGCAACTACACGACGAACGAGTGGCCCAAGGACGTGGACGAGAAGAAGTGGGAGGCGAGGAGCCTCCGCGAGGGCTTCGACCACCGGGGCCACCAGTGCAGCGCCTGCGGGATGCACCACTGCCACATGCAGATCCTCGCCTCCGGGCCCCACAAGGGGGAGATCGTGGACGAGCCCGAGTACGAGGGCTGGGCCGGGGCGGGCTGGGCCATCGGGCTGACCGACCCCGTGCAGGTCTCCTGGCTCAACACCCAGGTGGACCGCGCCTGCGTGGACGTGAACGAGTTCGGCTGGCTCTGCGGCTGGGTCATGGAGTGCCAGCAGAAGGGCTACATCTCCGACAAGGACCTCGGCTTCCGCCTCGAGTGGGGCGACGCCGAGGGGGCGAACCGCCTCCTCCAGATGCTCAGCCGCCGCGAGGGCCTGGGCGACACCCTGGCCGAGGGGGTGAAGCGCGCCTCCGAGCGGATCGGGGGCGAGGCCGCCGACTGCGCCATCTACACCATGAAGGGGGACACCCCGCGGGGGCACGATCACCGCTCGCGCTGGGAGGAGATGATCGACACCTGCACCGGCAGCGGGGGCACCCTGGACACCGCCCCGGCCGTCCAGCCCACCGAGTTCGGCCTGCCGGCCCGCATCTCCCCCCAGGACCCCGAGGCCGTTCCCCGGCACGTGGGCGTCCTGCGCGGGCGCCGCCACTTCGAGGACTCCCTGGGCGCCTGCGTCTTCACGACGCGGGTGCGGCTCGACGTTCTGTGCCGCTCGGTGGCCGCGGCGACGGGGTGGGACATCCGCCGCGAGGAGGCCATGCAGGCCGGCCGGCGCACGGGGGCCCTCATGCGCGCCTTCAACCTGCGCTGCGGCATCGGGCCCGAGCTCGAGCGCCCCTCGAAGCGCTACGGCTCGACCCCGGTGAACGGGCCGATGGCCGGCCAGTCCATCATGGACCACTGGGACCGGATGCTCGACATCTGGTACGAGACGGTGGGGTACGACCGCGCGTCGGGCCGCCCCCTTCCCGAGACCTTGCGAGAGCTCGGGCTGGAGGATATCGTTGAACTCCTGTGGGGGGCGGAGAAGGCCGCTTCCGGATAATCCCGGCAGGGCGGGGAGGACCGAATGGGCGGGAAGAACGGCTGCGTGCGGGTGGAGCTGATCGCCTGGGCGAACACCTTCGTGGGCGGCGACGGCAGCTCACGCCGCGTCTTTGAGGAGGAGGCCGGGGCGGAGGCCACCGTGCGCTCGGTGCTCAAGGGCCTGAGCGCGCGCTACGCCGACCTGGACGCCGCCCTCTGGGACCGGGGCTCGGACGAGCTCGGCGAGCACATCGAGGTCGCGGTCAACGACGCCATCCTGGGCATCCACCACACGCTCGACAGCGAGGTGAAGGGAGGGGATTCCATCCTCCTCATGGGCCAGTACATGGGAGGATGAGGGGCCCGTTCCCCCTCCGCGGCGGCGCGAATTCACTCCCGGGGATTTCCCTCCCCGGCTTCATGCAACGCTCTTCGAATCGGTTCGAGGCCCCGGGCGGCGGCCTGCGACGAGCTCAGTCGAGCGCGCCCCCCGCGGGTTTTTTGGCTTTCGGCCCCGGCGCGTCCGGGAGATTCGCCCCCGGCCCGCTTGGAGGCCATGGGAGGCGGCGAGGAGGAAGCGGGGAGATGAGCGCGCAGCGTGCGGGGACCTTGGAGGGCGCGGCGGCCTTCGTGACCGGGGCGAGCCGGGGGCTGGGACAGGCTTCGGCGCTGGCGCTGGCCGAGGCGGGCGCGGACCTGGCCCTGGCCGCCACCAACGCCGGCGCCCTGGAGGAGCTGGCCGGACGGGTGCGGGAGATGGGCCGGCGCGCGGTGGTCTGCCCCTTCGATCTTCAGGAGGCGGGCGCCGCGCGCGAGGCGGTCGATCGGGCGGAGGAGGAGCTGGGCCGCCTCGACATCGTCGTGAACGCGGCGGGCTACTGCCTGCGCTCCCCGACCCTCGACGTGTCGGACGAGGAGCTGCACCACTCCTTCGCCGTGAACGTCTACGGCCCGTATCACGTCTGCCGCGCGGCGGCGCCCCACATGCAAAAGCCCGAGGTCCGGAAGGCGGGGGGCGGGCGAATCGTCAACTTCGGCTCGGTCGCAGGCGTCCGCGGCCGCGCCGACCTCTCCGTCTACGGCCCCTCCAAGGCGGCCGTGATGAACCTGACCCAGCACCTCGCCATCGAGTGGGCCCCGGTGGGCATCCGGGTGAACGCGATCTCGCCCGGCCAGTTCGACACCGACATGGGCTTGCCCCTTCGGGAGGACCCCGGAATGCTGGAGGCCTACCTCAAGCGCGTCCCCCTCAGCCGCATGGCCCTGCCGAAGGAGATCGGCCCCCTGGTGGTCTACCTCTCCTCGGAGGAGTCCGCCTTCATGACGGGCTCGGTCCTCACCATCGACGGCGGCCTCACTATCCTGTGAGAGAGGGGGGACTCCGGGGGCTCACCTTCTTGCCGCGGCGAGATTTTCCAGGAAGGTCTTGAACCACCAATCCACCGAGCGGCGGGAAACGATTTCGAAAAGATTCTTGTGGCGCGCCACGCGCTCCTCCCGGGTCATGGAGAGCGCGGTGTGAATCCCCTCGGCGGCGTCCTCGAGGAGGTAGGGGTTGACCAGGACGGCGTCGGTGAGCTCCTCGGCGGCGCCCGCGAAGCGGCTGAGGACGAGGACGCCCGGGTCCTCGGGGTCCTGGGCGGCGATGAACTCCTTGGCCACGAGGTTCAGGCCGTCGCGGAGCGGGGTGACGAGGCCCACGTCGGACTCGCGGTAGAAGACTCTGAGCCGTTCATGGGGATAGGTGCGGTAGAGGTAGCGGATGGGCACCCAGTTGTGCTCGGCGTAGGCGCCGTTCACGTGGCCGACGAGGGACTCGACCATCTGCTGCTGCTCGATGTACTCGGGCACGCGCGTCCGCGAGGGCGCGCAGATCTGGACCAGCGACACCTGCCCCCGGTACTGGGGATAGTTCTTGAGAAGGGCCTCGAAGGCCTGGATGCGGTGCGGAATCCCCTTCGTGTAGTCGAGCCGATCCACCCCCAGGATGATCCGCCGGATGCCCGTGTCCCGCAGGGAGCCGGGCCGCCGCTTTTGCCCGTCGGGGCGGGCGAACATCCGGGGGTCCACCCCGATGGGGAAGACTCCGACCCGCTGCTTCCGCCCCTCCACTTTGAGGGTGGCGCCGTCCCAGGAGGCCCCGCACAGGCGCTGGCAGGTGTAGACGTAGTTGTCCCGGTAGGTGCGGGTGTGGAAGCCGACCAGGTCGTAGTCGAAAATCCCCGCAAGAAATTTCTTCGGGTTGGGGAGAATCTGCCAGATGTCGTAGGAGGGGAAGGGGACGTGGAGGAAGAAGCCGATGAGCCCGGCGTACCCCATCCGGCGCAGCTCCCGCCCCATGTGGAACAGATGGTAGTCGTTCACCCAGACCGAGTCGTCCGGATCGAGAAAAGGCAGGAGAAGCTCGGCGAAGCGGGTGTTGACCTTGGCGTAGCATTCGTTCTCCGCGCGGCTGATCCGCACCCGCCCCTGAAAGCTGTGGAGGAGGGGCCAGAGGGCGCGGTTGCAGAACCCGTTGTAGTAGGCGTCCACCTCCTGCTTCGTCAGGTGGAAGCCGACGATGCGGTTGCGGTTGAGCTTCCACGATTCGGACGGGGCGCTCTCGGGCGTTTTGCCCGTCTTTCCGCTCCAGCCGAACCAGATGCCCCCGCCCGACACGTCGAGGGCCGAGAGGAGGGCGCTGACCAGGCCGCCGACCAGCTCGGATCGCGAGGCGGTCTTCTTTTTCTCGGGCATGAGGGGCAGGCGGTTGGAGACGACCACGAGCTTGCTCATCGCCTGCGGGCCTCCGTCGCCCTCGCAGGCGGGGGGGCGCCGGGAGAGCCTTTTCGCGGCGCACGTCCGGGGCGGGGAGAGGGGCGCCTCCGAATCGGCTGTGACGCGTTCGTCGGCTGGGCCATGGCAGCCTCATCCGTTGAAGCGTGCGATGCGGGGTGGGCGAGGAGGAAAGCGCCCCCCGCCCGTCCCGCGGACATGGTTTGAACCGAATAAAGGGGCGGGGGAGAAGCGCGTCCCCGCCCTAAAATTTTGAAAAGAGCCAACTTCCTTCCAGCGCGCGGGTCTCCTGGATTTCGAATCTGTGAAGGTTCGGGAAAAGGGAGGGTCGGCAACCCGGGCAAGTTATCATGGATGCCCCAACCCGCCAAGCAGCCCGCCAACCGGCCCGGAAACGGGGTGGAGCCGGTCCCCGGCTCACGGGAGCCGGGCCCGGGAGGCCGGGAGGCCAGTCCGCGGATTCGGGTTCGGCCGAATTGACGGCGAGAGCCGGTCCCCGGCTCACGGCCCGAGAATTCGGGAGCCGGTTCCCGGCTCACACCGAATTGACGGCGGAAGGTCTCTTTGTTAGCTTCCGCCTCCAGCGGAGCCCGTTTCCGCGCACGGCGCCCGTGTCCGCGCGTTCCGCCCTCGCCCTCCCGCTCCGCTGCGTTTCCGATACGGAGGTTCGCTTCGATGGCGTCCATGCTCGAAAAAGCCGACCCCGCCGTCTTCGCCGCGATGGAGGACGAGAAGCGCCGCCAGGCGGACGAGCTCGAGCTCATCGCCTCGGAGAATTACGTCAGCGCGGCCGTGCTGGAGGCGGCCGGCGGGGTGATGACCAACAAGTACGCCGAGGGCCTGCCCGGAAAGCGCTACTACGGCGGCTGCGGCTTCGTGGACGTGGTCGAGACGCTGGCCATCGAGCGCGCGAAGGCGCTCTTCGGGATGGACCACGCCTGCGTCCAGCCCCACAGCGGCGCCCAGGCGAACTCGGCCGTCTACTTCGGCCTTCTCGAGCCGGGCGACACCATCCTGGGGATGAACCTCTCCCACGGCGGCCACCTCACCCACGGCCATCCGGTCACCTTCTCGGGCCGCTGGTTCAACGTGGTGGCCTACGGCGTCGATCCCGAGAACCAGGTCATCGACTTCGAGGAGGTCGAGCGCCAGGCGAAGGAGCACCGCCCCAAGATCATCATCGTCGGGGCGAGCGCCTATCCCCGCACCATCGACTACAAGCGCTTCCGGGAGATCGCCGACGAGGTGGGGGCGGTGGTGATGGCCGACATCGCCCACATCGCCGGGCTCATCGTCGCCGGAGAGCATCCCAACCCGGCGGGCCACGCCCAAATCGTGACCACGACGACGCACAAGACCCTGCGCGGGCCGCGGGGGGGAATGATCCTCTGCGACGAGTCGCACGCGGCGGCCATGAACAAGGCCGTCTTCCCCGGCACCCAGGGGGGGCCCCTGATGCACCTCATCGCGGCCAAGGCCGTCGCCCTCCAGGAGGCGGAGACGGAGGGGTTTCGCGCTTACGCGGCGCAGATCGTGAAGAACGCCAAGGCCCTCGCCGCCGCCCTCCTCGGGCGCGGCCTGCGGCTCGTCTCGGGGGGGACGGACAACCACTTGATCCTGATCGACCTGCTCGAGGCCGGCTTCAGCGGCAAGAAGGGCGAGGCCGCCCTGGGCGCGGCCGGCATAACGGTGAACAAGAACGCCATCCCCTTCGACACCCGCAAGCCCACCCTCACGAGCGGCATCCGCATCGGCGCCCCGGCCCTCACCACGCGCGGGATGAAGGAGCCCGAGATGGAGAAGGTCGGGGGGTGGATCGCCGACGTCCTGGGCGAGATCAAGAACGAGGCGCGCATCGCCGCCATCCGCGAGGACGTGCGCGCCCTCTGCGCCCAATTCCCGATGGGGCCGGGCGGCGCAAGGCCGGAGTAGGGGGGGGCTTCCGACCCCGACCTCGCGCTTGCCCTCTCACGCGGGCGGGAATTCCCGAAATCACCCCGCCGGCTCATTCCTCCCGAGAAAATAACACCA
>JAZGDQ010000312.1:0-12345 GCA_036477985.1 bacterium | reverse complement strand
TGCGCCGCCTCGAACAAGCGCCCCACCACCACCCGCGGCGCCCAGGGCCAGGACCTCGACACCGCCCACGCCCTCGGCCTCGCCCTCGCGGCGGGCCCGGAGCGGTGGACGGCGATGGAGGGCGGCTTCCCCATCATCGTCGAGGGCGAGTGCCTCGGCGGAATCGGGGTGAGCGGCGGCGACTGGGAGCAGGACGAGGTTATCGCCCGCGAGGCCCTCAAGGCCGTCGGCGCGGGTTCGGAGATCGGCTGAGACGGAATTCCCCTGAATCCGGGACGGCGACCCGTCCCGATGGCGTGAGACTCTCTGAGGAGAATGGCAAATGAGAACGAAGACCATGCGCGCACTTTGCTTCGCCGCGGTTGCCCTCATCGCCGCAGCGGCCCTCGCCAGCCCGGCTTCGGCCGCCTACCCGAACAAGCCCATCAAGTTCATCATCCCCTTCGGGGCCGGCGGCGGCGCCGACATCGAGGGGCGCATCCTGGCCAAGGAGATGTCCAAGGTCCTCGGCCAGCCGGTCGTTCCCATCAACAAGGTGGGCGCGGGCGGCGCCGTCACCTACACCTTCGTGAAAAACGCCAAGGCCGACGGCTACACCGTGGCCTGGAACTCCACCTCCCTCCTCACCACCACGAACATCGGAAACGTCCCCTTCTCCCACACGGCCCTCGACCCCGTCGGGCGCGTCGAGAGGCAGCCGCTTCCCTTCGTGGTGAAGGCCAGCGCCAAGTGGAAGAGCTTCAAGGACTTCGTCGCCGACTGCAAGAAAAACCCCGGCAAGTACAAGGTGGCGAACGCCAGCATCGGCAGCAGCACCCACCTCGGCGCCGTCGCCCTCATGGACGGCGTGGGCTGCAAGGTGATTCACCTGCCCGTGGGCATCAAGCGGCGCAACGCCTCGGTGCTGAGCGGCGAGGCCCACGCCATGATCGCCCCACTGACCGGCGCCATCCGGCTTCACCGGGCCAAGAAGCTCCGCATCCTCGTCATCCCGGGAGAGGAGCGCAACTCCGTCATCCCGGACGTCCCCACGGCCAAAGACCTCGGCTACAACGTCTCCATCGATTTTTTCCGCGGCCTGAGCGTGCCCAAGGGCACCCCCGCCCTGGTGAAGGCCAAGCTCGCCGACGCCATGATGCGCGCGGCCCGCTCCCCCGCCTTCTCCAAGCTGGCCAAGAAGAAGGGCTTCACCGTCGCCCCGCTGGACGCCACCGGGTTCGCGGCCTATCTGGCCGAGCAGGATAAGATCGTCCGGGCCATCATGAAGAGCTCGGGCATCTACCAGTCCAAGCGAAAGAAGAAATAGGCTTCGTCCGAGACGGCCGGGCCGCCCCTCCGCTCCGGCGGGCGGGGCGGCCCGCGCCCTTCCTTCCGCGCGCCGCCGAGAGGCCGACGGGGAAAGAGAATGCGCGAGAAGAACATCGCCGCGGGCCTCGTCTTTCTCGCCATCGGGCTGGTCTACGGCTACCTCACGACCGGCCTGCCCGAGCGCACCCTGCCGAACACGCCGGGACCCTCCTTCCTCCCCTGGATCATCACCGTCTGCTTCCTCCTCCTGGGCGGAATCCTCCTGGCGCAGGGGCTCCGGACCGCCCCCGAGGGGGGAGACGAGGAGCCGCCCGCCGGCCCGGACGGCGGCGGCCGCCGCGCGAGGATCGGCCTCCTCCTCATCGCGGGCTATCTCGTCGCCCTCCCCTACCTGGGCTTCCTCCTCGCGACGCCCCTCGTCTTCGGCGGGCTGATGCATACGGCGGGCGAGCGCCGCCTCCTCACGATCGCGGCCTTCTCCATCGCCGTCCCCGTCCTCCTCTACCTCTTGTTCCAGGTCCTCTTCCAGATCCTCCTCCCCACGGCCGCCTTTCTCGGATGAGCCCGTGAACCCGGACGTCTTCCAGGGATTCATCCAGTCGGCCGCGCCCTCGAGCCTCCTGTCCACGGCCATCGGCTGCCTGATCGGCCTCACGGTGGGGATGTTGCCCGGGCTGACGATCAGCTCGGGGATCATCATCGTCCTCCCCCTCACCTTCGTCCTCGATCCGGTCATCTCGATCGCCCTCCTCCTGGGCCTCTACGTGGGGGGCATGACGGGGGGGAGCTTCTCGGCCATCCTGCTCAACATCCCGGGCACCCCCTCCGCCTCGGCCACCGCCATCGACGGCCACCCCATGGCCCAGCGCGGGGAGGCCGGGCGCGCCCTGGGGGCGGCCATCATCTCCAGCTTCTCGGGCGGGATGTTCAGCTTCCTGTGCCTCTACCTCATCGCCCCCCAGCTGGCCGAGGTCGCTCTCAGCTTCCGGGCGGCCGACCTCTTCGCTCTCGTATTCTTCGGAATGACGGTCATCTGCAGCTTCGCGGCGAAATCGGTGATCAAGGGCCTCCTCTCGGGCCTGCTCGGCCTCGCCCTCACCACCATCGGGCAGGACCCCATCATGGGCACGGCGCGCTTCACCTTCGGGAACGTGGACATGCTCTCGGGCATCCACTTCCTGACGGCGCTCATCGGCCTCTTCGCCATTCCCCAGATTGTGGACGGCCTCTCCGAGGGGCTTCGCGCGCTGCGGGCCGGGGGCTTCGGCCGGGTCCTGCCGAGCTGGGCGGACCTGAAGGCCATGCGCAGGCCCATCTCCATCGGGTCCGTCATCGGCGCCTTCATCGGCATCCTCCCGGGCGCGGGCGGCCCCATCGCCGCCTTCATCAGCTACGACTACGCCCAGAAGGCGAGCCCGGATCGCGAGAAGTTCGGCTCGGGCTGCATCGAGGGAATCTCCGCCCCCGAGGCGGCGAACAACGCCGTCTGCGGCGGCGCCCTCGTGCCCATGATGACGCTGGGAATCCCCGGGGACCCGGTGACGGCCATCCTCATCGGCGCCCTCCTCGTCCACGGCCTGGCCCCGGGGCCCCTTCTCTTCATGGAGCAGGCCCCCTTCGCCTACACGGTGATCTTCTCCTTCTTCTGGGCGAACCTGTTCAACCTGGCCATCGCGCTGGCGGGGATCCGCCTCATCGTCAAGGTGCTCGCCGCCCCGCGGACCCTCCTCCTCCCGACGATCGCCGTCCTGTGCGTCATCGGGAGCTTCGCGCTCCGCAACTCCTCCTTCGACACCTTCGTGATGCTCGCCTTCGGCCTCCTGGGCCTCGTCATGCGCTGGCTCCAGATGCCGGTGGTTCCCCTCCTGCTGGCCCTCGTGCTCGGCCGCCAGCTCGAGGAGCACCTCCGGGTCGCCCTCACCGCCTCGAGAGGGGACGTGACGACCTTCTTCACCTCCCCCATCAGCCTGATGTTCCTGTGTCTCTCGGTCGCCTCCATGATCTGGCCCTTCCTCTACGAGCGCCGGAGGCGGAAGGCTTCCCTCCCCTCCCGGGCGGGAATACAATAGCGCGCGGCCGGGGCCCGGCTGCACCGAGCACGAGGGCTGCGCCGAGCACAAGGGCTGCACCGAGCACAAGGGCTGCACCGCGCACAAGGGCTGCACCACGCACAAGGACCGCGTCGCGCACAAGGACCGCATCGCACACAAGGAGAGAAGCGCAGATGGCCGAGTATCCGGTCCGCGTCGCCTCCATCGGAATGGGATGGTGGTCGGACGTGCTCGCCGACGCGGTTCAGCGGACCCCGAAGCTGGAGATCGTGAGCTGCTTCACCCGCTCCCCGGAGAAGCGCGCGGCCTTCGCGGAAAAATACGGGTGCGCGGCCGCCGCCGATCTCGACGAGATCCTGAACGACCCCTCCGTCGAGGGGCTGCTCGTCACCACGCCGAACAACGTCCACCTCGAGTCGGTCCGCGCCGCGGCCGGCGCCGGCAAGCACGTCTTTCTCGACAAGCCCATCGCAAACACCCTGGCCGACGGGCGGGGCGTCATCCAGGCCTGCAAGGAGGGGGGCGTCCTCCTCTCGGTGGGCTACCAGCGGCGGCGCGAGAGCCATTTCCGGTGGATCCGCCGCGCCATCGATGCGGGCGAGTTCGGAAAGCTCGTCCAGGCGGAGGGGAACATCAGCCGGGACCGGGAGGGGAAGATGGACCCCGGCTCGTGGCGCTTTCAGGCGGACGGCATGCCGGGCGGGGTGATGCTCCAGATCGGGATCCACTACGTGGACGTTCTCGAGTACCTGATGGGCCCGGTGAAGGCCGTCTCGGCCCGCACGGCCCAGCTCGTCCTCCCCGGGGAGAACCCCGACGTGGCGAACCTCCTCCTCGAGCACGAGAACGGGGCCATCTCCAACCTCGCGGCCAGCTACGCCTCGGCCTCGGAGTACTACCAGTGCAACATCTACGGGAAGGAGGCGACGGCCTACTACACCCTCTTCGACGGCCTCCGCGTGCTCAGGCGCGGGGAGTCGGCGCCGCAGCCCGTCCCCTGCGAGAAGAACGACACCATCGTCGAGGAGATCGAGGAGTTCGCCGGCGCCGTCCGCGGCGAGGCGGAGCCGGAGATGGACGGCGAGCGGGCGCTCGTCTCCATGGCCGCGATACGGGCGGGAATCCGCTCGGCGAAGGAGGGCCGGCGCGTCACCGTCGAGGAGATTCTCTCGTCCGAGGACGAGTGAGCCGCGGGCCCCGCCCCATCATTACCGGATTCGCGCGAGCGCGAAGGAGAGAAGAATGCCCCGCATCAAGGCAGGCGAGCTTCACATCAACTACGCCGAGGCGGGCGAGGGAGACGCCTTTCTCTTCATCCCCGGCCTCATGGGCCTGCTGGACGCCTGGGACTTCCAGATTCCCCACTTCTCGAAGAAGTACCGTTGCGTCACCTTCGACCACCGGGGCTCGGGGGAGAGCGACAAGCCCGAGAACGCCTACGCCACCGAGCTCATCGCCGCCGACGCCATCGGCCTGATGGACGCCCTCGGAATCGAGCGCGCCTTCGTGGCGGGCGCCTCGACGGGGGGCGCCATCCTCCAGCATCTGGCCCTGGACCACCCCGACCGCGTGCGCGCCTGCATATTCACCAACACCTGGACGAAGGCGGACCCCTACATGACCCGCCTGCAGACCTCGCGCAAGCAGATCGCCGAGGCCTACGGGACGGACGCCTACATCGAGTTCAGCTCGCTGTGGACGTGCGGGTCCACCCAGTTCCGCCACATGTACGAGAACCTGCTCAAGCTGGAGAAGCGCCAGCGGGAGACCATCGCCCCCGTCGAGATTCTCTCCGCGCGGCTGGACATGACCCTCCGCCACGACCGCACGGCCGACCTGGGGCGCATCGACAAGCCCTCCCTCATCATCACGGCGAAGGACGACGCGCTCACGCCCACCTACTTCGCCGAAGATCTCCACAAGATCATCCGGGGCTCGAAGCTGGTGGTTCTCGATGTGGGGGGGCACTACAGCTACCGCCGCAGCCACGAGGAGTGGAACGCCGCGGTGGACGCCTTCCTCGCCGAAATCGAAGGGAAAGTGTAGCGGGAAATCAGGAGGCGGGGCGGCTCAGCTCTCCGCGTGGCGGCTCAGTTCTCCGCGTGGCGGCTCAGCTCTCCGCCGTCCGGCCGCGGACCCGGAGCCGCTCGGCGGCTCCGTTCGCCCCGTCCCTCTCGCGCGCCTCGGCGGCCCCGTTCGCCCCGTCCCCCTCGGGGGCGGCGGCGGCGAGGAGCGGCTCCTCCCCCTCCCCCTCTCCCGCCCAGGCGGCCGCGGCCCTGGGCCGGACGCGCTCCACCAGATCCACCCACAGCGAGAAGAGAACCGGAATCAGGACCAGGGTGAAGACGGTCGAGGTGGCCAGACCGCCCAGGAGGGCGGAGCCCAGCCCCCGGTAGAGCTCGCTCCCCGCCCCGGAGGAGATGACGAGGGGGAGCATCCCCAGCACGGTGGTGGTGGTGGTCATGAAGATGGGGCGCATCCTGTCCCGCACGCTCTCCAGAATGGCGTCGCGCATGGCCAGCCCCCCCCGCGCGTGGTTCAGCGCCTGGTGGACGAGGAGGATGGCGTTGTTCACCACCACGCCCGTCAGGATGATGAAGCCGAGCATGGTGAGGGTGTCCATCTTCACCGAGGGCTCGATCTTGTTCATCAATCCCACGGCGAGGACGCCCCCCGTCGCGGCGAGGGGGACGCTGAACATGATGATGAAGGGATAGGTCCAGGACTCGAAGAGCGCCGCCATCAGAAGATAGGTGATCAGCAATGCGAGCAGGAAGGACCACTTCAGCGCGTCCCAGGTGTTGGCGAGATCCTTCGCCCGCCCCGTGACGTCCACCGAATAGCCGAGGGGAAGCTTCGCGCGGATCGGGTCGATGACCTCGCGCTTCACCTGCTCGATCGCCACCTGAAGCGGCAGGTCGTCGCTGATGTTGACCGTGAGGGTCAGGGAGCGGTCCCGGTCGATGTGCCCGATCTTCGTCGGCCCCACCGCGGGGACCACCTCGGCGATGTCCCGGAGCTGGACGGTCCGCCCGTCCGGGGTGTGGATCCGGATCTGGTCGAGCTGCTGCGTCCGGGCGAACTCGCTCAGGGGCGCGCGCAGCACGATGTCCAGCTCCTCGCCCTGATCGCGGAAGAGGCCGGCCCGCGTGCCGTTCACCAGGGTTTCGATCACGTTGCCCAGCTCGCTCACCGAGATCCCCAGGTCGGCCGCCTTCTCGCGGTCCACCCGGACCTGAAGCTCGGGGTTGCCCAAGTCGAAGCTGCTGTTCACGAACCGGACCCCGGGCAGGCGCCGGGCGCGCTCCTCGACCTCGGCGGCGATGCGCTGGATCTCGTCCAGGCTGTCCCCGGTGACGTCCACGTTCAGGTTGATTCCGCCGATGAAGCCGCTCCCCCGCCGGCGGAAGAGGGAGGCCTGGGTGACGAACGCGCGCACGCCGGGAATTCCCTGGGACATGCCGAAGAGCTTCTTCGTGAGGCGGCGCATGGACTCCTGACTGGAGTATTCGGGCTTGGCGAGAAGGCCGATGATGGGGCGCGAGGTCCGCACGACCGCGAAGAAGCGGGCCAGCTCCTTCACCCGGATGTAGCGCGACTCCAGCTCCTTCACGATCTTGTCCATCTGATCGATGTTCAGCCCGGCGGGGGTGCGCAGGAAGACGAACATCAGGTTGCGGTTGCCCTTGGGCAGGTAATCGATGGGCGGGAAGTTGACCCAGGCGAGGTAGACCGCGCCCCCGGTGACGAGGCCCGCGAAGAGGAGCCGCCGCATGACGCCCCGCATGAGCCAGCGGACCAGGCCCACCAGGAGCCCGCGGAGGAAGCGGCCGACGGCGTAGACGCCCAGGAGGCCGAGCGCGCGAGAGAGCAGCGAGGCGCCCGCCGCCCGGCGGAGCATCCGCGCGCTCAGCATGGGCACCACCGTGATCGAGACCACGAGGGAGAGCCCGACCGCCACGCTGATCGCGATGGCGATGTCGCGGAAGAGCTGGCCCGACTCCTCCTGGACGAAGATGACCGGGATGAAGACGGCGAGGGTGGTGAGGGTGGAGGCGAGAATGGCGCCCCAGACCTCGCTGCCGCCGTCGACGGCCGCCTCCCAGCGCGTCTTCCCCATCTCGCGGTGGCGGTAGATGTTCTCCAGAACGACGATGGAGTTGTCCACCACCATGCCGACGGCGAAGGCCAGCCCCGCGAGGGAGATGATGTTGATGGACCGGCCCAGGACGAAGATCAGGATGAAGGTCGCCACGATCGCCACCGGAATCGCGATGGCGATGACGAGGACGCTCGATATGCTCCCGAGGAAGATGAGCAGGACGCCGAGGGCCAGCGCGCCGCCGATGTAGATGTTGTTGATGACGAGGCTGCGGGACTGCTTGATGTAGATGGTCTCGTCGTACACCTGCCGGAGGCGGATGTCCCGCCCCTTGTAGACGTCGTTGACGCTCGCGATCGCCTTTCGGAGGCGGGCCATGACCTCCATGGTGTTCGCGCCGGTCTTGCGGAGGACGCCGAAGCCCATGGTGGGCCTGCGATTCACCCGGATGCGCCGGGTCGGGTCCTCGAAGTCGAAGGAGACCTTTGCGATGTCCTTCAGGTAGACCGGGACGGAGGCCGTCTGCGCGACGATGGTGTTGCGGATGTGATCGAGCCGGGTGAACTCCCCCACCGTGCGCACGGTGTAGCGCTTCTTGCCCTCGTCGATCTTTCCGCCCTTGGTGTTCCGGTTCTCGCGCAGGAGCGCCCCGCGCAGGGCGCCGATGGTGATCCCCCGCGCGCTCATGGCCTCGTAGTCCACCGTCACGCGGACCTCGCGGTCCTCCCCGCCGAACATCCAGACGGCGCCGACGCCGGGCACGCGCTCGAGCCGGGGGCGGATGACGTTGTCCCCCTCGATGCGCACCTCGTTGATGGGCCGGTCGGTGTCGACGACGATCCAGGCGATCGGGTTCTCGGCGTCGGAGTTCACCGCCTGGATGATGGAGCGGTCGGCGTCGTCCGGCAGGTTGCGCACGAGGCCGAGCTTCTCGGAGACGTCGAGCCGGGCGACGTCCTTGTTCGTCCCCCAGTCGAACTCGAGGATGACCCGGGAGCGGCCCTCGCTGCTGGAGGAGGTCATCTCGGTGAGGCCCTCGACCGAGGTGAGCTTCTCCTCGATCTTGTTGGTCAACTCCTCCTCCACCTCGCGCGGGGCCGCGCCGTCGTAGCTGGTGTCCACGGTGATGACGGGCCGGTCGATCGTCGGGGTGAGCTGGACCGGGATGCGCTGGATGCTGATGGCGCCGAAGAGGACGGCCAGGATCACCCCCACCATCGTCGTCACCGGGTTTCGCACGCAGGCGCGAACGATGTTCATCGGGCCTCCTTCCCGAGTTCCCGGGAAAGGACGGCGGGGGCCGGAGAGGTTTCCACGGGCGGCGGAGCGAACCGGCACACCCGCCGGAACCACCACCGGCTCACCGCGTTCTGCAGGAGCGGGGCGCGGAGCCTCCTCCTAAGATACAACGCATAGCCGCCCAGGCCCAAGGCGGCCGCGAGGCGCCCGCTCTCCGGCCACAGGAAGGCCCAAAGGGCCACGGCGGAGGCCCCCAGGGTGAGGGGGATATCCCCCCAGGAGACGGCGGGAAACCGCGTCCGCCGCTTGGAGAAGGGCGCGAGGAGGCTCACCCCCGACCGGTTGAACAAATCGCTCGCCGAGTGCCCCCCCGCCGCCAGGAGCCACAGGCCCGCGCCCCGGGCGAAGTCCCACCCGCCCCAGAGGGCGAGGACGCCCCCGGCCAGAAGGGCGGCCAAGGCCAGGCCCGCGAAGCCGTGGGTCAGCCCCCGGTGGAAGCGCAAGAAAATGGGCTTGTCGATGAGAAGCAGAACGGCGTCCCAGTCCGGGGAGGTGCCCGCCACCGCGCAAAGGGCGAGCTCGGCCGGAGCGGCTTCGGGCCCGAGAACGAGCGCGCCGAGACCCGCGCCCGCCGCCGCGTGAAAGACGCTGTTCATCCGCGCCTCCCGCCCCGGGGCTTCCCGTCCGCGCCGGCGGAGGGCTTGCCCCCGGCGCCCGGCTTGCGCCCCGCGCCCGGCTTGCCGCCGGGCTTCCCGCCCCATTTGCCGCCGCGGCGTCCGCTTCCGCGCAGGCGCACCTTCATGCCGCTCCGGAGTTTCTCGTTCCCCTGGACGACGACCTTCGTCCCGGCCGCGAGCGTCCCCGGGGGGATCTCGACGAAGGAGTCCACGCTGCGGCCCCGCTTGAAGCCCACCTCGCGGACCTTCCCTTTATCGAAGACGAAGACGGCGGCCCCCCGCGCCCGCTGGAGGATGGCGTCCTTGGGCACCAGCAGGGCCCGGACGGCGGGGCCGTACTTCGTCGTGATGCGGGCGAACATCCCCGCCTTGATGGCGAAGTCGGGCGTATTCTCCAGCTCGATCTCGACCGGGAAGGTCCGGCTCTTGGGGTCGGCCTTGGGGATGATCTTCCGCACCCGCCCGGTGAAGGTGCGCCCCGGCAGGGCGTCCAGGATCACCTGGGCGGCGTCGCCCACCCGCACGTGTGCGATCCGCCGCTCGGAGATGGGCGCGCGCACGAGCACCCGGCTCAGCTCCACCACCTCGCCCACCCGGCCGCCCTTCGGGACCCACTGGCCCACCTCGGCCCACTTCTCGGTCAGAAAGCCGGTGAAGGGGGAGCGGATGACGGCCTTGGAGAGCTTGTCCCGCACCCGGGCGATCAGGGCCCGCACGCGATTGACCTCGGCCGCCGCCTTGGAGATCTCCTCCACGCGCGGTCCGATCTCGGCCTCGCGCAGGTTGCTCTTGGCCTCATCGGCGAGGCTCTTGCTGCCTTCGTAGTTCGCCACGGCAAGATCGTAGGAGGCCCTATCGAGAACCTTGCGCTTGTAGAGATCCTCGGCCCGCTTCAGCTCGAGGGCGTCGCGCTGGCGGCGCGCCTTCCGCTCCCGCATCTTGGCGCGAAGGGCCGCGATCACCTCCTTGCGGCTCCCGCGCTTGAGGCGGAGATGATCCTGCCGGGCCTTGGCGAGCTCGGCGGCCATCACCCGGATGTCGTGCTCGAGGTCGGTCCGGCTCAGGGTGGCGATGACGGTCTTGCCCGCCTCGACGGGATCGCCCTCCTGGAGGGGAAAGGTTTTGACGATGCCCTCGATCTCGCTGCTCACGATCGAGGTCCGGTAGGGGGCGACCGTCCCCACCGCGGTGAGCCGGTTGCGGACCTCGCGCGCCACCACCTTCCCCAGCGAGACGATGGGCGGGGGGCGGCGGCGTTTTCCGCCGGGGGCGGCCGCGGCGGAGGAGGCCCACGCGAGGAGAACGAGGAGAACGGCCCATCGGGCGAGGAAGCGGGAGCGCCGGGTGTCCAACGGAGGCCCTCGATTCGGCGTCGGCCGGCCCGGCGGCGGGGGCCATCGGCCTCAAAAAAAGGCAGAGCCGACGCGGAAAAACAAGACTGGGGAGCTTATCCCAAAACGGGCCGGGGAGGCTACCCAGCCCCGGGGGGGGCCACCCCCGCCCGGAGGAGCGCCCCCGCCCGAGGGGGCGCCGCAGCCCTTGGAAGCCCATTAATGGACTTATTTATCCGAAATTAAAGGCGCTCTCGCCCGGGCCTCAACCGGCGGCCGGGGGACCGGGGCGGCCGGGGGCGGCCCGAAAAACCGGGTTTCGGGGAAGCCTCTTTGACCCCTCCGCCGCATCGATCCATAATTCCAGTTGTCTACAAAAAAAAGGCGCCTCGCTTTACTTAGACGGCCGAGGTTCCCGCCCCAAAAGGCCCTTCGAATGCGCATCCTTCTCGCCGGCTTCAACCTGGACATCGAGATCATCCGCAAGCTCAAGACCGACATCCTCGAGCCCGTCTCGGAGGGATGGGAGGAGTCCCGCCTCGACCAGATGAGCGAGGCCGAGCTGCGCGTCCAGGCCGTCGAGCTCCAGGGCCGCATCTCGGAGTTCCTCGCCAAGGACAACCTCACCCCGGAGCCGATCAGCGCCGCCTACGCGCGCATCAGCCGCGACCCGCGCCCGCTCGACGCCCTTCGCGCGGTGGCGCGCGAGGAGGTCGAGAAGGCGCGCAAGAGCAACGAGAACATCATCTTCGGCTACGGCCACAGCTCGGTCGCCGAGCACGCCTGCTTCAACTTCGACGTCATCGGGGCGAGCCGCTACGCCGTCGAGGAGATCGAAAAATTCCGCCTCCTCTCCTACACCGAGAAGAGCCAGCGCTACATCCTCCTGGAGGACGATTTCGTCATCCCCCGCGAGATCGGGGACGCCGGCCTCGAGGCCCGCTTCGTCTCCGCCATCAAGGCGCAAAACGCCTGCTACCACCGCCTCTACGAGCGCCTCCGCCCCTGGGTGTTCGACGAGAATCCCGAGCTGGCGGCGAAGAAGAAGAATCACAAGACCCTGGAGGGGTGGGCGAAGGAGGACGCGCGCTACGTCGTATCCCTGGCGACCGAGACCCAGGTGGGCATGACCCTGAACGCGCGCAACCTGGAGCACGTCCTCAGCCGCTGCGCCTCCCATCCCCTGGCCGAGATCCGCGAGTACGCCCGCCGCCTCTACGAGGCGGTGGAGGGGGTGGCGCCCTCCCTCGTCAAGTACACCGAGCCCACCGATTTCCACTCGCGGGCGCGGCCGGAGCTGGCCGAGGCGAGCGGGGAGGTTTTCGCCCGCATGGAGGACCTCGCGCCCGCCGCCCCGCTCGCGGCGGAGAGGGACGTCGCCCTCGTCGACGCCACCCCCGAGGCCGACGTCCTCACGACGGCGGCCCTGCTCCACTCCTCCTCCCTTCGCTCCATGGCGGAGTGCCGGGCGGCGGCGCGGGAGATGGGCGAGGAGGCGCGCGCCCGCTTCATCGCGGACACCTTCCGGCACATGAAGGGGCACGATCCCGTCCTGCGCGAGTTCGAAAACGTCCGGTGCGTCTTCGAGATCACCCTCTCGGCGGCCTGCTTCGGCCAGCTCAAGCGCCACCGCATCG
>JAZGDQ010000311.1:0-4113 GCA_036477985.1 bacterium | reverse complement strand
CCATGCCCCCCGCGCCCGAGGGCCTCGTCGTCGAGAAGGTCGACCGCCCCCTCTCCCAGACCACCGTCATCTTCGGGAACCGGTCGCTGAAGCGGACCGATCCCGACTTCTACGCGGCGCGCGTGATGAACTACATCCTCGCGGGAGGGGGCTTCGAGAGCCGCCTGGTGAAGAAGATCAGGGAAGAGAAGGGCCTCGTCTACATCGCCTACAGCTATTTCGCCGCGGGCCTCTTCACGGGCCACTGGCGCCTCTTCCTCCAGACCCAGAACAAGAACGCGAACGAGGCGATCGCCGAGTCCTTCGCCGAGATCAAAAGGATCCAGGAGGAGGGCGTCACCGACCAGGAGCTGGCCGAGGCCAAGGCGTACATCACGGGGAGCTTCGCCACCCGGTTCACCTCCTCGGCGGGCATCATCGACTACATCGTCGCCATCGAGCGGCTCGGATTTCCGCCCGACTACGCCGACCGCTACATCGGGCTCATTCGCGAGGTGACGAAGGAGCAGGTGCTGGCGGCCGCGCGAAAGCACATCACCCCGGAGAACGCTGTGATCTCCGTCGTCGGAAACATGGAGAAGGCGAAGATCAAGTACTAGGGAGGAGGAGGCCATGAAGCGGACCACTCTCAAGCCCGAAGGGGTC
Source organism: bacterium (assembly GCA_036477985.1). Lineage (GTDB taxonomy): Bacteria > UBA8248 > UBA8248 > UBA8248 > UBA8248 > JAZGDQ01. Next base: position 3,468 of record JAZGDQ010000311.1, on the reverse strand, counting down.
GCCCCGCCCGGCGGGAACTACTCCCACGGGGTGATCGTCGAGGCCGGGCGAACCCTCTACGTGGCCGGACAGGTTCCCCTCGACCTGGAGGGGAAGGTCGTCGCCCCGGGAGACGCCGGGGGACAGACCCGCCAGGCGCTCGAGAACATGAAGAGGGTGATCGAGGCGGCCGGGGGGCGCATGGCCGACGTGGCCAAAACCACCGTCTTCGTCACCCGCCTGGAGGACCGGGGCGCCATCGGGGAGGCGCGCAAGGAGTTCTTCCCGAGCGAGCCGCCCGCCAACACGTTCCTGGTGATTTCCAGCCTCGCCCGCCCGGAGTTTCTGGTGGAGATCGAGGCCGTCGTTCCCCTCCCCTAGAGCGGGACGGGAGAGGGGGAGCCCCGGTGGCGACCGCGGCGCGCATCTTCGGCATCCCAAGGTGGCGGTGGCTTCCCGCCCTCGCCTACCTGGCTCTCATCCACGGCCTCTCCTCCCTCTCCGGGGATGAGATGCCCATCGCCCCGCCCGGCGGGCTGGACAAACTCGCCCACCTTTGCGAATTTGCATTCCTGGCCGCCCTTTTGTGGTGGCCCGCCCGCGCCCGCCCCGGGGGGCCGGCCCGCGCCGGGGGGCCGGTCTGGCCCGAGATGAAGGCCGCCGCCTGGATTTTCGCCTTCGTGGGCCTGAACGGGATTGCGGACGAGATTCATCAGCTTTTCGTGCCCGGGCGGTTCGCCTCGGCCGGGGACGCGGCGGCCGACATCCTCGGGGGGGCGCTGGCGCTGGCCTGGCTCCTCCACCGGGAAAAGGCCCGCGTTTACTAGCGAAATCCGCCTCGGCGGGCGGGTCAAGCGAGGGCCGGGGAAGCCGATACATATAGGGAGGCGTCGAATGGCGGCGGGGGTTCGGGAGCGGCTGGCCGAGGACCTCAAAAGCGCCATGCGGGCGAAGGACGCGCTCCGCCTCTCGACGATCCGGATGGCCCGATCCGAAATCCTGAACAAGGACAAGGAGGGGCGGGAGGATATCCCCGAAGAAGAGATTCTCAAACTCCTCCAAAGCATGGTAAAAAGGAGGGAGGAGGCCTCTGAGCAGTTCGCCAAGGGCGGGCGGCCCGAGCTGGCCGAAAAGGAGCGGGAGGAGATCGGCATCCTCCGGAACTACCTTCCCGCTCAGATGGACAAGGAAGAGATCGCCGAGGAGGCGCGGGCCGCCATCGCCGAGCTGGAGGCCTCCTCGATGCGTGAGATGGGGAAGGTGATGGGCTTCCTCACGAAGAAGCTGGCCGGACGGGCGCCGGGAGCGCTCATCAGCCAAGTGGTGAAGGAACTCTTGGGCGGTTGATTCATCCGAGGGGTGTCCGGTCATGACGAAGAAATCTACCTACCGAATCGACGACGTCGCCACTGCCTTCCAGTGCGGCCCCGAGCGCGAGGAGATCATCTCGGCCCTGGCCGAGCGGGACTACCGCGTCTTCGAGGTGGAGCAGCCCGTGGGCGCCCTCGTCCCCTACCACACCCACGACGAGGAGGAGACCCTCATCGTCATCGGGGGGCGGATTCAGTTCAACGTCGAGGAGGAGCTGATTCCCCTCGAGAAGGGCGATATTCTCGTCATCAACGCCGGGGCCATCCACGCGGCCGCCACGGTGGGCAAGAAGCCGGCCAAGCTCCTCATCGCCTTCGAGGGCGAGGGCGGGGGCCCGGCGCGCGACACCGACTACGGGGAGGAAGAAGAGGAAGATTTCGAAATCGGCTGATCCTCCTCCCCCCCATCTCCCCTACTTCGCCTACGGCGCCAATCTGCACATCGCCCAGATGCGCCGCCGCTGCCCGCGCAGCCGGCCGGCCGGCCCCGCCCGGCTGATCGATTTCGCCCTCACCATCGCGCTCCCCAAAAAGAACCCCCCCGGCCCGGGCTGGGCCACCGTCTCCCCCCGGCAGGGCTCCGCCGTCCCGGGTGCCCTCTTCCACCTTCATCCGGACGACCTCGACGCCCTCGACGACTTCGAGGGATGGCCCGACCTCTACCTGCGCGAGAAGCGCCCGGTCGAGTCCGGCGGCGAGATTCGCCCCGCCCTCCTCTACCGGATGCGGGAGCCCCTGCGCCCGGCGCGCCCCAGCCCCGCCTACGCCGAAACCCTGCGGACCGGCTACCGCGACTTCACCCTGCCCGAGGAAGTTCTCGACGCCGCCCTGCGGGAGGCCGAGGCGGCCGGGTAGGGGCGCTGATTCCCTCCCCCTCGCTCGACCGCCATCGACCCGAGCTCGGCTCGACTGAGCTCGCGGCTCGGCTGAGCTCGCCGAAGTCCGAAGTCAGGCCAGGAGCGGCTCGCCGAAGGCCGGGGGGATCCGCCCTTCTCTCCCCCTTCCTCTCGCCGTCTTCGCTTTCGGCTGGCCGACCCCGCAGGGGCGCGGCGCGCGCCTGCACATGCGGCCCGAACCCAATCTTACTTTCAGAGGGAGGAAAACGGAGGGGTTGCCATCTCGATCAAAGCGAGGGAGCTGCGGTTCAAGACACCTCCGGGAAATCGCCCTCTTGCTTGAGAAAGGGGATAATGCCGCCCGCCTGGAGCATGCTCCACAGCGTGGGGGGAAAGGGGGGGAAGGAGATGGTTTCGTCGCGCACGCGCACCACCCCGGCCTCGGGCTCGACCTCCACCTCGTCCCCGGCCGAGATGGCGCCGGTGTCGCACTCGATGGCGGGAAGCCCCATGTTGAGAGCGTTGCGGTAGAACATGTGCCCGAAGCTGCGGGCGAGGACGCAGGACACCCCCAGCTCCCGCAGGACGAGGGCCGAATCGGCCCGGCTGCTCACGAGGCCGAAATTCACCCCGGCGACCACGACGTCCCCGGCCCGGACGGCGGAGGCGAAGCCCGGGTCGAGATCCTTGAAGGCGTCGCGCTTGAGGTCCTCGAGCGTGGCGCCCGGCGGGCGGTACTTGACCGAGAGGTGAACGTCGGTGCTCACGTCGTCGCCGAAGCAGAAGGCCCTTCCCCGGATCTTCATCGCGCCGCCCCCTCGGTCTCGGCCAGCGCCTCGCGCGGGTCGGTGAGGCGGCCCGTCAGCGCGCTCGCCGCCACCGTGGCCGGCGAGGCGAGAAAGATCTCGGCCTTCTTGCTCCCCAGCCGCCCCGGGAAATTCCGGTTCGCCGAGGTGACGGTCCGCTCGCCGTCGGCCAACACCCCGTTCCCCGTCATGCTGACGCAGGGCCCGCAGGCCGCCATGAGAAAGATCGCGCCCGCCTCGACCAGGGCCTGCACAGCGCCGCTGCGCACGGCCGCCTCCAGGACGGGCCGGCTCGTGGGGGAGACGTAGAAGCGCACCCCCTCGGCCACCCGGCGGCCCCGCAGGATGCGCGCGGCGATCTCGATGTCCTCGAGGCGGCCGTTCGTGCAGGTGCCCACGAAGGCCTGGTGGATGGGCAGGCCGGCGAATTCCCCGACGGGAAACGCGTTGTCGGTCGTCGGGGGGGCGGAAACCATG
>JAZGDQ010000310.1:0-2092 GCA_036477985.1 bacterium | reverse complement strand
CCGGGTCAGTTGTAAAGAGCAACGGGCCCCTTGGCCTTGGGGGCGGGGCCTTCGGGGGGGCCAGTCGTTGAAGCAGTCCTCCATGCTGTTGCTGACCGGCGTCAACGGCGCCTCGAAGACCGCCGAGGGCTTTTCGGCGGGCGGGCCCATGCGCGCGGCGGGGAGCGCCGAGGCGCCGCCGCTTTGCGCGCGGGAGGGGAGGCTCGCGAGGAGCGTCCCGGGCGCCTCGGCCTGCGGGACGGACGGAATCCCCAGGGCCGCGGCGAGCAGCGCCGCCATGATGATTCCCGCCAAACGTTTGCTCATCGCGAATCCTCCCCGCGAATGGATGGACGGAATTCGATTCGGGCGAAATTCCCGCTTCATGGGTCCGCGGAATTACATCATGCTGTGGGCGGGGGATCAAACCGGGGATTTTGCCGGCCGAGCGGACAGATCGCGCGAGGTGCGCGCTTCGCCGCAAAGCCCCCGAAGCCGGGGGGCCGGAAGCCGGGGCGGGGCCGGGCGCCGGCGCCAAGATTATTCGCCGAGGTTGATCGTGGGCAGGACCTTCGCCGCGCGAAGAGGGTGATGGCCCCTCAGGTAGACGGCGGCGTATCCCAAAAGATGGGCCAGCTCCGAAAGGGATTGCTCCGTGTATTTGCGCTGCAGCCGGTCCGCGCGCTCCGCCAGCCGGTCCCGCCCCGCCCTTTGCTCCTCCGGATCGCCGGCGGCGGCCAGCTGGTTCAGGGAGGAGATGAATTCCGCGACGTCGGGATGATCCGCGGCGTATCTCGTTTGCAGCTCGATGGGCGCGGCGACGACCAGATGCAGGGGATCGCCCACGGCGGAGGATTGATCCAACATGCATCTCTCTCTTCTCTGATCCAATGACTCGTTCATTTTTCAGATCCTCATCGCGCTCGACCCGCCCCGGGGGGGCGCCTCCGCCCCTGGGGGCGCGCCTCCATCGGGGAGGGCGCGGGCTTCCGGGTTCGTCTCGGCCATGGGGCCTCCCTCAACCAATCAATCCCTTGGGCGCGGACTGAGTCCGGCGCGGGCTGAGCCCGGCGGGGGCTGAGCCCGGCGGGGGCTGAGCCCGGCGGGGGCTGAGCCCGTCATGGACTGTGTCCGGCGCAGGCCGGGCGGCTGTATGGAAATATACCCCCAATCCCCCGCGCGAGAAAGCCGGATCGCCTCCCCCCTCCCGCGCGCGGCGTCTGGAGAGCGCCCCGAACGGGTTGTTATTCCTTCCAAAACGCGGGGTTTTCCTTTTGAAACCGGCCGGAGGGAGATGACGGGAAGAGGCCCGGCCGCTCAAGGCGTCGGGGAGGGCGCGGGCCGCCTCAGGGGCGGAAGAGATCCTCCTCCTTGGGCCGGAAGAGGCGGGTGGCGGGCGCCTCCCCCCGCCGGTAGTTCGAGTTCCGGATGAGGACGGCGGGGACGCCCTCGGCCCCCTGGCCCATTGCCAGGCTCGCGGCGGCGGCCAGCTCGTCCGCCTGGGCCACCTGGGTGATCTCCAGGGCGCGGCCCTCGCGGTCCCGCTCCCCGCGCACGTCCACCACCGGCTCCACCCCGGCGCAGCCGATCGCCGCCCCGGCCACCCCGCGGCGGAAGGCGCGCCCCTGGGTGTCGGCGATGAGGACGGCGGGCCGCGCGCCCAGGAGGCGCTCCAGCCCCTCGCGCAGCTTGCGGGCCGAGGCGTCCGCGTCCCGGGGGAGGAGAAGAACGAGGTCTTCGTCTCCCCCCCCGCCCACGTTCGAGCGGTCCACCCCGGCGTGGGCGCACACCGCGCCCGAGCGGTGCTCCACGATGAGCGCCCGCTCGGAGGCGACCACCACCTCGTTCGACTCGCGCAGCACCACCTCGACGAGGCGCCCGTCCCGGCCGTCGCGCTCTGCGATGCGAAGCGCCTCGGGGGAGGGCTCCACCTCCGAGAGGCGGACGAAGCGATCCTCCGCCTTGCTGACGATCTTCTGGGCCACGGCGAGGATGTCGCCCTCATCGGGCCGAAGGCCCGCCTCCCCGAGGGCGCGCGCGATCACCTCGGCGAGATCGTCTCCGGGGCGGACCTCGGGGATTCCCGCGAGCGGGATGATCTCGATGGTCTTCA
>JAZGDQ010000031.1:0-13875 GCA_036477985.1 bacterium | reverse complement strand
ATTCGTCAAGGTGTATGCGGATCTGGGGGGTTTGGCCCGCGAGGCGATCGAGCGCTTTCACCATGAGGTGCAGGAGGGGACCTTCCCCTCCGACGAGCACTGCTTCTAGCGCGCGGGCCGGGCGGCGTTCCCCATGCGCTGCGCCGGGGGGAGCGCGGCGTCCGCCTCCGGGGGAGGAGTTCGTGTTTTTTCAGGAGCTCGCCGATTCGGTCGCGCCCCCCTCGGAGGCGGCGCGCGAGGCCGCCTGGAGGCGGCTCGACAGCCTCACCAAGCCCCCCCGGAGCCTGGGCCGGCTCGAGGAGTGGGTGGCGCGCTACTGCGCCATCGCGGGGCGGACGCCCCCGCCCCCCCTCCGGCCGGCCGCGGTCGTCTTCGCCGCCGACCACGGGGTGGCCGAGGAGGGGGTGAGCGCCTACCCGCGGGAGGTGACCGCCCAGATGGTGATGAACTTCCTCGGCGGGGGGGCGGCGGTGAACGCCCTCGCCCGGGAGGCGGGGGCCGAGCTCTTCGTGGTGGACGTGGGGGTGGCGGCCGACCTGCCGCCCCACGAGCGCCTTCTGGACCGGAAGGTGGGGCGCGGGACGCGGAATCTCCTCCAGGGCCCGGCGATGACGGCGGAGGAGGCCGAGCGGGCGCTGCGCGCCGGCGCCGATGTGGCGAGGGAGCGCGCGGCCGGGGGGGCCACCGCCCTTGCCCTGGGCGAGATGGGGATCGGGAACACGACCTCGGCGGCGGCGCTCTCGGCGGCCCTTCTCGACGCGCCGGCCGCGGACCTCGTGGGGCCCGGCACCGGGGTGGAGGGAGAGGCGCTGGAGCGGAAGCGCCGGGTGGTGGAGCGAGCCCTCGCGCGATGCCGGGCGGCGGGGCCGAACCGGGCGGCGGGGGGAGACGCCTTCGGGATGCTGTGCGAGCTCGGGGGCTTCGAGATCGCGGCCCTGGCCGGGGCGATCCTGGGCGGGGCGGCGGCGCGCCTCGCCCTCTTCGTGGACGGCTTCGTGGTGAGCGCGGCGGCCCTCCTCGCGGCGCGCCTGTGTCCGGCGGCGCTGGCGTACTGCTTCCCGAGCCACCTTTCGGCCGAGCCGGGCCACCGGCGCCAGGCCGAGGGGCTGGGGTGGGACCCTCCCCTTCGGATGGAGATGCGCCTGGGGGAGGGGACGGGCGCCCTGCTGGCGCTGGGGATGTTGCGCGGCGGGTTGCGCGCCTTCGGGGAAATGTCCACCTTTGAGGAGGCGGGCGTCGGCGGCGGGGCCGAACCCAGCGGCGGGGCCGATCCCGGCGGCAGGGCCAATCCCGAAGGGGAGGAAGGAGGGGGGGCATGAAAGCGTTCGCTCTGGCGGCCCGTCTTCTCACCATCCTCCCGGCGCCGGGAGCGCCGGAGGAGCCCGATCCGGATGCGCTGGCCGCCTCGGTCGCGCGGTTTCCCCTGGTGGGCCTCGCCCTGGGGGCGCTGCTCGTCGTCCTCGACGCCGTCCTGGGCGCCTTCCTGCCCGAGGCGGCGCGGGCCGGGGTCCTCGTCGTCTCCCTCGCCGCCCTGACGGGGGGGCTCCACCTGGACGGCCTCTCCGATCTGGCCGACGGGGTGGGCGGGGGCGCCGACCCCGAGAGCCGGCTGCGCATCATGAAGGACAGCGCGTGCGGCCCGATGGGGGTGATGGCCATCGCCTCCGTCCTCCTGCTCAAGTTCGCGGCCCTCCTCTCCCTCCCGGAGGAGGGGAGGTGGAGCGCCCTCTTCCTGGCGCCCACCCTGGGGCGCGCGGCCATGGCCCACGTCCTCACCTCCCTGCCCTACGCCCGCCCCGAGGGGGGGACCGGAGAGGCCTTCGCCGGGGCGGCGAGCCCGGCCGAGGGATACGCCGCCATCGGATGGGCGGGGGCGGCCTCCCTCCTCCTGGGCTTCGGGGGCGGGGTCCTGGTCGCCTTCCTCGCCGCCCTCCTCACCCTGGGGCTGGTTCGCTTCCTGAACCGGATGCTCGAGGGGGCGACGGGGGACGCCTACGGCGCGGTCTGTGAGATCGTCGAGACGGCGGCCCTCCTGATGTTCGCCGCCTGGTGGGGCGCCTGAGCCTCACTCATCTCCTCCTTCCCTCTCCTCCTCCCCCCCCCACTCTCGGCCCCGGATCCCCCCCATTGGGCCCGCGCGCCGGCCCGGGGGGCCTGCCCCCCCCTCTTCCGGCCCTGCGCCGGGGCATCTCCTTGGGAATTCGTCCCTCCTGCCTGGGATTTTCCGGGGGCGGTCCCGTAAGTAATTGAATTTTAATACTTTAAAATTTACCTTCCCGCGCTTTCTTCAAGTGGTTTCTGAGGAGGCCGGCCGGGAGGTCTAAAGTGCGGCTTTGGGGGTGGAGGGGGAAATAGCTGATTTTCTTGATGTTTTAAAATATTCTCATTGACACCCCCTCGCGGAGAGGGTATAAATCGCTAAATAGGTGGGTGAAAGTGGGGCTGAGTGGAGGAGCATGGGGTGCTCATCAGTTCCCATAACGTCTCCATCGATGCGAAGGGACGCATCAGCATTCCGGCGAAGTTTCGAGAATACCTGAATGCGACGTATGGGGACCAGTTGATCCTATTGGATATGGACGGGTGCATCTTCGCCTACCCCCTCGAGGAGTGGCGGAGGCGCTTCAGCAGCAAGTTCAGCGCCCTGCCCAGCCACCGCGAGGAAGTCCGCCGCTATGTGCGCAGCATGTACGCCCGGGCCACGCAGTGCGAGATCGACCGGCAGGGGCGGATTCTCCTGCCGGCCCGGCTGCGCGAGGCGGCGCGGATAGAGAAGGAGGCCGTTCTGGTGGGCCTCGAGAGCAAGTTCGAGATTTGGAGCCGCGACCTCTGGGAGAGTCAGTTGGAGGAGAACCGCGACATCCTGGAGACGGTTCCCGAGAGCGGTATGATCGATCTGGAGTTTTAGGCCCGAACCACGGGAGGGGACCCGTTGTTCGCCGTTTCCGCCGTTCAGGGCCGCCGCCTCCGCTGGCGGCGGCCGGTTGAGACGAAAATGGCCGCGCCTCATGTCTCGGTCATGGTGGAGGAAGTCATCGGCTTCCTCTCTCCCGCGCCGGGGGCTGTGTTCTTTGATTTATCCTTGGGCGGAGGGGGACACAGTCTTGCGGTGTTGGAGGCGATTCAGCCATCGGGTGTGCTGATCGGCTGTGACCGGGACGGAGGCGCGGTTCAGATATCCCGCGAGCGGCTGGCCCGCTTCGGGGACTTCGCCCGCCTGCACCACGCGAACTTCGCCGACCTCAAGCGCATCCTCGCCGAGGAGGGCTACGAGGCGGTGGACGGGGCGTTGTTCGACCTCGGGCTCTCCTCCATGCAGCTGGACAGCCCGGAGCGCGGCTTTCGCTTCGATTCGCCCGAACCGCTCGACATGCGGATGGACCGGCGCCAGGAGCGCACGGCCGCCGATCTGGTGAACGGCCTGGCGGAGGCGGAGCTTGCCGACCTCATCTACAAATTCGGGGAAGAGCGCAAATCCCGTTCCATCGCGCGGTCCATCGGGCGGGCCCGCGCGAGGAAGCCGATCGAGCGGTGCGACGAGCTTGCCGCGATCGTCTCCTCCGCCGTCGCGCGAAAGGGCGGCGGAGGGCGGGGAAGGCGCCCGCGCATCCATCCGGCCACGCGGACCTTCCAGGCCCTGCGCATCGCCGTCAACGATGAGCTGGACGTCCTCGAGGGGGCGCTGCGCGACGCGGTGGACGTGCTCCGCCCGGGGGGGCGGATCGTGGTGATCAGCTTCCACTCCCTCGAGGATCGGATCGTGAAGAACCTCTTTCGCGCCCTCTCGCGCGGCGGGGAGGGAGCCCCCTCTCCCACCCTGCGGCTGCTCACGCGGAAGGTGGTGCGCCCGGGGGCGGCCGAGGTGGCCGCCAACCGGCGCGCCCGAAGCGCCCGCCTGCGGGCGGCCGAGCGGATCGCAGGCGGCGGAGGGGTCGAAGGGGCCGAGGGGGCCTAGATGCCCTGGAGGCTTCACTCCTCCGGCCGGGCGTGGCGCATGGGTCCGCTCCGGCGGAGGCGGGGAAGGAGCGAGGGGGAGACCGGGGGGTCTCCTCTCTGGGCGGCGGGGTGGATCGTGCTCGTCGCCCTGAGCGCCCTCGCCCTCGTGTGGCCGCATCTGGAGATGGTGAAGATCGGCTATGAGGTCGCCCGGCTCAAGGCCGAGCGGGACCGCCTGGCCCAAGAGCGGCGGGTGCTTCGAATCGAGTCGGCGGCGCTTCGCCAGCTTGGCCGCATCGAAGCCATCGACCGCAAGGAGCTGGGGATGGTCTTCCCCCGGCCGGAGCAGGTGATCTACGTGAAGGTTCTGCCCAACTAAGTCCGCCGATAGCGCGACGCGCTGCTACGTTCCGCTCCCTCCGCCCAGGGCAGGTGGCGGTTCCATGCCAAAGGGCTTCTCTCGCCGGATTCTCCTGTGCGGCCTCCTCGTGGGGCTCGGCTTCGCCGCGCTCGCCGTCAAGCTGATCGTCATCCAGGTCCGCGACCGCGCCCGCCTGGTCGCCTACGCCGACAGGCAGCTTCGCCGCACCCTCGTCTCGCGCGCGCGCCGGGGGGAGATTCTCGACGCGCGGGGCCGCCCCCTGGCGGTGAGCATCGACGCCCCCTCCCTCTACGCGAATCCCCGCGAGGTGGCCGATCCGCGCGCGACGGCGAAGAAGCTGGCGCGCGTCCTGGGCGTGCCCGCCAAGGGGCTGCGCCGCAAGCTTCGCCGCAAGGGGAGCTACGCCTGGCTGCGCCGCAAGCTGACTCCTCAGGAGGGGCGGCGGGTGCGCGGGCTCAAGATCGCCGGCCTGGGCTTCGTCACCGAGAGCCGGCGCTTTTACCCCAAGCGGGAGCTGGCCTCCTCCCTCCTCGGCTTCGTCGGGATGGACGAGAGCGGCCTCTCCGGGCTGGAGCAGGCCTACGAAAAGGACATGGCGGGCCGGCCCGGGCGGGTGCAGGTCCAGCGCGACGGCCGGGGGCGCACGGTCCACCCCGAGGCGGGGACCCTCCTCCGCTCCCGGCGCGGGGCCGACATCCGCCTCACGGTGGACGAGGTGCTTCAGTACATCCTCGAGAAAGAGCTCCGCGCCCAGCTGGACCGCGTCGGGGCCCGGCGCGCCGTCGGGGTGATGGTGGAGCCCGCCTCGGGCCGGGTGCTGGCGATGGCGACCGTGCCCGGCTTCAACCCGAACGTGTACGGGAGCTATCCCCGCGCCCGCTGGCGCCAGGCCGCCGTCCAGGACATCTACGAGCCGGGCTCGACCTTCAAGCTCGTCACGGCGGCGGCCTACTTCGAGGCGGGCGGAAGCCCCCGCCGGCGCATCTTCGCCGAGAACGGGCTCCACTATATCGGTCCGGGCCGCTTCCGGCTGCGCGACCACAAGAAGTTCGGGTGGCTCACGGCCGAGGAGGCCATCGTCCAGTCCTCGAACATCGCCACCTACAAGATGGCCCTCGAGGCGGGGCCCGAGCGGCTCCACCGGATGGCCCGGCGACTGGGCATGGGGCGCGCGACCGGGGTGGGCTTCCCGGGCGAGGCGTCGGGAATCCTCCGGCGGCCCAAGCGCTGGTCGCAGACCTCACTCGCCGCGATCGCCATCGGCCAGGAGGTCGGGGTGACGCCGCTGCAGATGGTCATGGTGGCGGCGGCGGTGGCCAACGGCGGGGTCCTCGTCCCTCCCCGCATCGTGGACGCGGTCGAGCGCGAGGGAGAGGTGATCCGCCGCCCGGGGGGAGGCGCCCCGCGCCGCGTCCTCTCGCCGCGGACGGCCCGCCTCCTGGCGCGCATCATGCGGCGGGTGGTGACCGGGGGCACGGGCCGGCGGGCGGAGGTTCCCGGCTACGGCGCGGCGGGCAAGACGGGAACGGCGCAGAAGATCGATCCCGCCACCCGGACCTACAGCCCCGACAAGTTCATCATGTCCTTCCTCGGCTACGTCCCCTTCGAGAAGCCCCGCTTCGCCCTCCTGGTGATCCTCGACGAGGGAGAGGGGCCGGGGGGCGCCTGGGGAGGGTCGGTGGCGGCCCCCGTCTGGCGGCGGATCGCCTGGCAGGCGCTCCGCTACCTCCGCGTCCCCCCGCGCGGGGCCCAGGTGTGGACGGTGGCGGCGGCGGGGGAGGAAAGCGTCCGGCCGTCGGGGGAGAGCGTCTCCCTCGGCGAGCGCGTGTTCCGCCTCGCGGCGGTTGTGCGGGAGGCCCTCCACGGCAGCCCCGGGGCGAAGGGAAAGGAGCGGGCGCGTTGAGCGCGGCGGTGATGGAGCGAGCGCACACCATCTCAGAGCTGGCCCGGGCCCTGCCCGGCGCCCGCCCCGCCGGGGGCGGGGACGCCGGAGTGCGCGGGCTCGCCTACGACTCGCGCCGCGTGCGCCCGGGGGATCTCTTCGTCGCCGTCCCGGGCTTCGAGTCCGACGGGCACGACTTCGCCCGCGCCGCCCTCGAGGCGGGGGCGGCCGCCCTGGTCCTTGAGCGCGAGGTCAAGGGCGTGCCCAAGGACACCCCGCGCCTCATCGTCCCCTCGGGGCGGGAGGCCCTCGCCCGGCTCGCCGACGTCTTCTACGGCCATCCCTCGGGGGAGCTGGACCTCGTCGGGGTGACGGGAACGAACGGGAAGACGACCACCGCCTTTCTCATCGACGCCATCCTGCGCAGGGCGGGGCGGACGACCGGCCTCATGGGGACGATCCACTACCGGGTGGGGGATCGCGTCTTCGAGGAGCCGCGCACCACCCCCGAGGCGCCCGACCTGCAGGGCTATCTCCGCCAGATGCGCGAGGCGGGGGCGACCCACGCCGCCATCGAGGTGTCGAGCCACGCCATCGAGCTCGGCCGGGTGGGCGGGTGCGAGTTCGCGGCGGCGGTCTTCACCAACCTCACCCAGGACCATCTCGACTTTCACGCGGACATGGAGGCCTACTTCCGGGCCAAGCTGCGCCTCTTCACCGAGTGGGCGCCGGGGGCCTCGGTCGTGAACGTGGACGACGCCTACGGCAGGCGGATCGCCCGCGAGGCCGGGGGGCGGCTCTGGACCTGGGGCTTCGCCGAGGAGGCCGCGGTCCGCGCCGAGGGGCTCGCGGCCTCGGCACGGGGGATGCGGTTCGACCTCCTCCACCCGGGGGGGAGGGTGGCGGTCGAGACCGGGCTCATCGGGCGCCACAACGCCGAGAACATCCTCGCGGCGGCGGCGGCCTGCCTCGCCCTCGGCCTTTCGGCCGAGGAGGCGGCCGAGGGGATCGGCGCCCTGGAGAGCGTTCCGGGCCGCTTCGAGAAGGTGGACGCGGGCCAGCCCTTCCTCGTCGTCGTGGACTACGCCCACACCGAGGACGCCCTCGCCCGGGTGCTCGAGTTCGCCCGCCCCTTGACGGAGGGGCGTCTCCTCACCCTCATGGGCTGCGGGGGAGACCGCGACCGGAGGAAGCGGCCCCTGATGGCCGCCGCCGCCCTGCGGGGGAGCGACTTCGTCCTCATGACCTCGGACAACCCGCGGACCGAGGCGCCCGAGGACATCCTGCGCGAGGTGGAGGCGGGGGCCGACCTCGTCCCCGGCGGCCGCGAGCGGACGCGCGCCCTGGTCGATCGGCGCGAGGCCATCCGCGCCCTCATCGCCGAGGCCGAACCGGGCGACACCGTCCTCATCGCCGGCAAGGGGCACGAGACCTATCAGATCGTGGGCCGCGAGCGTTTGCCCTTCGACGACCGCGAGGAAGCGCGCGCGGCCCTCCGCCTCCAGGGGTACGAAAGGTGACCGTGATGGAATCCTCGGCCGTCTTCTCCGCCGGGCAGATCCGGGAGGCCGTGGGGGGCCGCCTCCTGTGGGGCGCCTCCGGGATGGAAGCCGCCGGGGTGAGCGCCGACACGCGCACCCTCGCCGCGGGGGAGCTCTACGTTCCCCTCGTCGGGCCGAACTTCGACGGCCACGATTTCATCGGGGAGGCGCTCGCGGCCGGGGCCGCCGGGGTTCTCGTGGGCGCGGGAAGGCCGGCGCCCGAAACCGCGGGGGCCTTCGCCGTCGAGGCGGCCGACACCCTCACCGCGCTGGGGGATCTCGCCCTTCACCACCGGCGGCGGTTCGGCCTCCCGGTGGCGGCCGTCACGGGAAGCAACGGGAAGACGACGACGAAGGAGATGCTCGCCGCGATTTTGGCCGAGGGCGGGGAGACGCTGAAGAGCGAGGGAAACCTGAACAATTTCGTGGGCCTCCCTCTCCAGGTCCTCCGCCTCGGGCCCGCGCACGACCGCGCCGTCTTCGAGATGGGGATGAACCGCCCGGGGGAGATCCGCCGCCTGACCGAGATCGCCGCCCCGGACGGGGTGGTCATCACCAACGTCGCCCCGGTCCATCTCGAGGGGCTCGGCTCGCTCGAGGCCGTGCGCGAGGCCCAGGGGGAGGCGCTCGAGGAGATGGGGCCGTCGGGCTGGGCCGTCCTGCACACCGGCGACGCGGAGAGTCGGGAGCTCGCCCGGCGCTTCCGCGCGGCGGGCGGGCGCGTGCGCACCTTCGGCTTCTCGGAGGAGAGCGATGTGCGCGCCGGTGAGATTCGCGCCGAGGGGGCGGAGGGGGCGCGCTTTCTCCTCCAGGTCGAAGGGTGGGAGGGCGAGGTGCGCCTCCCCGCCGTGGGCCGCCACAACGTGGCGAACGCGCTGGCCGCCGCCGCCGCCGCCCAGCTGATGGGGGCCTCCTGGGAGGAGGCCGCCGCCGGGCTGGCCCGCGCCGAGATTCCGGGGATGCGGATGGCGGTCGAGGAGATTCGCGCGCCCGCCGGGTGCCGCCTCCTGAACGACGCCTACAACGCGAACCCGGCCTCCCTCCGCCAGGCCCTGGAGACGGCGGGGGCGCTGCGGGGCGGGGGAAGGCTTTTCGCCCTCCTGGGGGACATGAAGGAGCTCGGCGACTTCGCCGAGGAGGCGCACCGGGAGGCGGGGCGCGCGGCGGCCTCTGCGGGCGATGGGGTCTTCCTCGCCGCCGTGGGGCCGATGATGGCGCTCGCGGCCGAGGCGGCGCGCGAGGCCGGGATGCCGGCGGATCGGGTCGCCCGCTTCGAGACGCCCGAGGAGGCCGCCGCCTGGGCGGCCGGGCGCCTGCGGCCGGGCGATTGGGCGCTCGTCAAGGGCTCCCGCTCGATGGAGATGGAGCGGGCGGTGGAGGCGCTGAGGGGCTGATGCTGTACTACACACTCGTGTCGCTGAGCGACAAGCTCTCGGTTCTCAACGTCTTCCGGTTCATCACGTTCCGGGCGGCGATGGCCGCCCTCACGGCCCTGGCGCTGAGTCTCCTGCTGGGCCCGGCCCTCATCCGCCAACTCCAGAAGCGCCAGATCGGCGAGGAGATCCGCGAGGACGGCCCCCGGAGCCACCTCGCCAAGCAGGGCACTCCGACCATGGGCGGGTTGCTCATCCTCTTCGCCGTCATCGTCCCCCTCTTCCTCTGGAACGACCTCGCCAACCGCTTCGTCTGGCTCACCCTGTTCGTTCTCGTCAGCTTCGGTCTCCTGGGCTTCGTCGACGACTACAAGAAGGTGTTCCGGAAGGAGAAGAAGGGAATCACGCCGGCGCGCAAGTTCCTCGCCCAGCTCGTCATCGGACTCGCGGCGGGCTACGCCCTCTACAGCGGGATGATCTCGCCCAGCTTCGATCCCGTCGTGATGTTCCCTTTCTTCAAGAATCTCCGCCCCGACATCGGATTCTGGTTCGTCCCCTACGCGGCCATCGTCATCGTGGGGACGAGCAACGCCGTGAACCTCACCGACGGCCTCGACGGCCTGGCGATCGGCCCGTTCATGATCGCGGCGGGCGCCTACCTCGTCTTCAGCTACGTCGCCGGCCACGCGCTGATCTCGAAATACCTCCTCATCCTCCACGTGCAGGGGGGCGGGGAGCTGGCCATCCTCTGCGGCGCGATGTTCGGCGCCGGCCTGGGGTTTCTGTGGTTCAACGCCTATCCCGCCCAGGTGTTCATGGGAGACGTGGGCGCGCTTCCCCTCGGGGCGGCGCTCGGCGTCATCGCCCTTTCGATCAAGCAGGAGCTGCTCCTCTTCCTGGTGGGCGGGGTGTTCGTCATCGAGGCGCTCTCGGTCATCCTCCAGGTCGCCTCCTTCAAGGCGACCGGGCAGCGGATCTTCCGAATGGCGCCGCTCCACCACCACTTCGAGGAGAAGGGCTGGTCCGAGCCCAAGGTGACGGTGCGCTTCTGGATCGTGGCGGTGGTGCTGGCGCTCCTCAGCCTGAGCACCCTGAAGCTGAGATGAAAGGCGCGGCGGTGGAAGAGTCGACGAAGGAGTGGATCGAGGGCCTGCGCTCGCGCAGGGCCGTCGTCATGGGGATGGCCCGGACGGGGGTGGCCGCCTCGGCCGCCCTGGCGCGAAGGGGCGCCCGGGTGGTGGGAACGGACCTGAACGAGGTCCCCGATCTGGAGGGGTCGCTTCCCTCGGAGATCGCCTTCGAGCTGGGCGGCCACCGGGAGGAGACCTTCCGCGGCTGCGATCTGCTCATCGTGAGCCCGGGGATTCCGGCCACGAACCGCTTCATCGGGATGGCGCTCGAGGGAGGGGCCGAGGTGATCAGCGAGATCGAGCTCGCCTGGCGGCTCTGCCCGGCCCCGCTGGCGGCCGTCACCGGGACGAACGGCAAGACGACGACCACGGCCATGATCGCCGGGATTCTCGAGGAGGCGGGCTTCCGTGCCCCCTTGGGCGGAAACATCGGGAACCCGCTGGTCGAGACGGTCGAGCGCGAGGGAGGGGAGGCGGACTTCGTGGTGGCCGAGGTGAGCAGCTTCCAGCTCGAATGGTCGCCCACCCTGCGGCCCCGGGCGGCGGTCATCACCAACGTCACCCCCGACCACCTGGACCGCCACCCCGACCTGGAGGAGTACGCCGCCCTCAAGGCGCGCCTCCTGGAGAACCAGGGGCCGGGGGACGCCAAGGTGCTGAACGCGGACGATCCCCTCACGGCGCGCCGCCTGGCGGGCGGGGAGCAGGCGGCGCTCGCCTTCAGCCGGGCGGGCGCTGTGGGAGAGGCGGGCGCCTTCGCCGAGGGGGGCGAGGTGTTCCTCATGGAGGCGGGCGTGCGGCGGCCCGTGTGCGCGGTCTCGGATCTCGCCGTCCCCGGGGTCCACAACCTCGAGAACTTCCTCGCCGCCTGCGCGGCGGCGGGCTTCCTCGGGGCGCCGCCCGAGGCCATGGCGCGCCTCGCGCGGAGCTTCCGCGGCTTGGCCCACCGCATGGAGCCGATCGCCGAGATCGGCGGCGTCCGCTGGGTGAACGACTCGAAGGGGACGAACGTGGGGGCGACGGCCATGAGCCTGCGGAGCGTGGAGGGGGGCGTCCTCCTCATCGCGGGCGGCACGGACAAGGGGAGCGACCTCGCCCCCCTGGAGGGGCCGGTTCGCGAGCGGGTGCGGCGGATGGTCCTCATCGGGGAGGCGGCCGGCCGCTTCGCGCGCTTCTTCGAGGGGATGGCGCCCATCGACCGGGTCGGGGGGCTGGAGGAGGCGGTGGCCCTGTGCGCCCGCGAGGCGCGGCCGGGGGAGACGGTGCTCCTCTCGCCCGCCTGCTCGAGCTTCGATCAGTTCCGCGACTACGCCGACCGCGGCGAGGCGTTCCGCCGGGCGGTGCAGGCGCTGGCGAAGGAGGAGGGGGCGTGAGGCTGCGCGAGTCGGACCCGGTCATCTTCTTCGGCGCCGTCGCCCTGAGCGCCTTCGGGGTGGTGATGGTGTACAGCGCGAGCCACATCCTGGCGCTGGACCGCTACGGCGATCCCCTCTTCTTCGTGAAGCGGCACCTCACCTGGACGCTCGTCGGCTTCGGGATGATGCTCCTCCTCTCGCGGGTCGAGACCGAGAGGTGGCGCGCCTGGGCCTTCCCGGTCCTCCTCCTCTCCCTGGCGGGGCTCGCCCTGGTGTTCGTCCCCGGGCTGGGGCGCTCGGCCGGCGGGGCGCGCAGGTGGCTGGCGCTGGGCCCCTTCTCCTTCCAGCCGGGGGAGGCGGCGAAGCTGGGGATCATCGTCTTCCTCGCCCACTTCCTCACGGTGAAGGAGGCGCGGATCACAGACCTGAAGTACGGCTTCCTGCCCCCGGTCATGCTCATCGGCCTCATCCTGGGCCTCATCCTCGTTCAGCCCGACCTGGGGACGGCCCTCCTCATCGCCGTCCTGGCGGCCATGCTCCTCTACCTCGCGGGCGCCCGCTGGAGCCACCTGGCCGCCTCGGCCCTGGTCTGCGCGCCCGTCATCTTGTGGATGATCTTCGCCACCCCCTGGCGCTTCCGGCGCATCCTCGCCTTCCTCGACCCCTTCGCCTCGGCGCGCGATACGGGCTATCAGCTCGTCCAGTCCCTCCTCGCGCTGGGCCGGGGCGGGGTCTACGGACTGGGCCTGGGCGAGGGGCGGCAGAAGCTCCTCTACCTGCCCGAGCCCCACACCGATTTCATCTACGCCGTCGTGGGGGAGGAGCTCGGCCTCATCGGCGCCCTCGCCGTGGCGGCCCTCTTCGCCCTCCTGCTCTACCGGGGGATGCGCGTCGCCGCCCGCTGCACGGATCGCTTCCGCGCCCTGCTGGCGGCCGGGGTCACGCTGCTCGTCTCCCTCCAGGGCCTCCTGAACATGGCGGTGGTGACGGGCCTGGTGCCCACGACCGGGGTGCCGCTCCCCCTCATCAGCCTGGGAGGGACCTCCATGGTGGTGACGCTCTCCGCCCTCGGGCTCCTCCTCGCGGCCGCCCAAGAAGATCGCCCCGCCGGAGCGCCCATGGAGGCGGCTCCCGCACGGGCGGGGCGCGGGCTCGCGGGCGCGGGGCGCGCGCCCGCCCGGGGGAGGAGGGGATGATGCGCCTTCTCATCGCGGGCGGGGGGACGGGCGGACACATCTATCCGGGGGTCGCCGTGGCGCGCGCCTGGCTCCGCGGGGGGGCCGACAACCAGGTCCTCTTCGTGGGGACCGCGCGCGGCCTCGAGGCCCGGGTCCTCCCGCGCGAGGGCCTCCCCTTCGAGACGATCGCGGCGGCGGGGCTCATCGGCCGCTCCATCGGCCAGCAGATCGCGGCCGCCGCGCGGATGGCCTGGGGCTTCATCCAGTCGCTGGGGCTGGTCGGGCGCTTCCGGCCGAACGTGGTGCTGGGGCTGGGCGGCTACGCGAGCGCCCCGGCCGTCATGGCCTCCTGGGTCCGGCGGCGCCCCGTCGTGCTGCTCGAGCCGAACACCGTTCCGGGGATGGCCAACCGCTTCCTCTCCCGACTGGCGCGGCGGGTGGCGGTCTCCCTCCCGGGGGCGGCGGCCGCCTTCCCGGCCGGCAAGACGGTGGAGACGGGCCTTCCCCTGCGCGAGGAGTTCGCGTCGGCCCCCCCGCGCGGGGACGGTTTTTGGGAGGGGCCGCTTCGGGTCCTCATCTTCGGGGGGAGCCAGGGGGCGCGCGCCATCAACGAGGCGGTGATGGAGGCCCTCCCCCGGCTGGCGGAGATTCCGGGGGGGATCCGCATTGTCCACCAAACGGGCGAGGCCGACCTGGAGCGGGTGCGGGCGGCCTACAAGGCGGCCGAGGCGGGGGCGGGCGCCGGGGCGGATGCGGCCCCCTACCTTCACGACATGGCCGAGCGCTACAGGTGGGCGCACCTGGCGGTGGCCCGGGCCGGGGCGGTGACGGTGGCCGAGCTGGGGGCCGCCGGCCTGCCGTCGATCCTGATCCCGCTCCCCTCGGCCACCCACGGCCACCAGGAGGCGAACGCGCGGTATATGGTCGATCGGGGAGGCGCGCGGATGATTCTCCAGGCCGAGCTGAGCGGGGAGCGCCTGGCCGGCTCCCTGGCCGAGATGGGAAAGGATCGGGCCGCCCTGGCCGCCATGGCGGAGCGGGCCCGCACCACCTTCGAGACGGACCCCTCCGAGGCCGTGGCCGCCCTGTGCCGGTCGG
>JAZGDQ010000309.1:0-7207 GCA_036477985.1 bacterium | reverse complement strand
GGCCCGCGGGCGTGTATCTTGTCGGTCGCGATCCCCACCTCGGCCCCCAGGCCGAAGCGGTAGCCGTCGGCGAAGCGCGTCGAGGCGTTCCACATCACGCTCGCCGCGTCCACCCGGGCGAGGAAGGTCCGCGCCGCCGCCTCGTCCGCGGTGACGATGGCCTCGGTGTGGCGCGAGCCGTACCGGTTGATGAGGCCGATCGCCTCCTCCAGGCTGTCCACCACCCGCACCGAGAGGATGAGGTCGAGGTACTCGGTCTCCCAGTCCGCCTCCCCGGCGGGAACCGCCTCCGGGACCAGCGCCCGCGTCCGGGGGCAGCCGCGTATCTCGACCCCCTTTTCCCGCAGCGCCGCCGCCGCCCGGGGGAGGCAGGCCTCGGCCGCCGCCTCGTGCACGAGCAGGGTTTCGATCGCGTTGCAGACGGCGGGGTACTGGGTCTTGGCGTCCACCGCCAGGGCGGCGGCCATCTCCGGCTCGGCCGCCTTGTCCACGTAGAGGTGGCAGATGCCGTCGGCGTGGCCGAGGACGGGGATGCTCGAGGTCTTCTTGATGTGGCGCACGAACGCGTTGCTCCCCCGGGGGATGAGCAGGTCGATGGCGTCGTCGCGCGAGAGGAGGGCGGCCACGTCCTCGCGCGCCTCGATGAGCTGGAGAGCGTCCGCGGGGACCTTTCCCCCTTCCGAGACGGCGCGCCCGATGAGATCCGCCAGGAAGCGGTTCGTGCGGAGCGCCTCCCGCCCCCCCTTCAGGATGCAGGCGTTCCCCGACTTGAGGCTGAGGGAGGCGATCTGGACCAGGGCGTCGGGCCGCGACTCGAAGACGGCGGCGATCACCCCGATGGGGCAGCTCACACGTCGAAGGCGCAGGCCCTCGTCGAGCATCATGGCGTAGTCCACCCGGCCGAGGGGATCGGGAAGCGCCGCGACGGCGCGCACCCCCTCGGCGATCTCGCCCACCTTGGCCGGCGTGAGGAGGAGGCGCTTGAGCAGGGGCTCGGACATCTCCCCCTTCTCGACCATGGCCTCGGCCTCGCGCACGTCCTCGGCGTTTGCGGCGAGAATCCCCGTGGACTCGGCCTCGATGGCGGCGGCGGCGGCCTCCAGCGCCGCGTTCCGCTCCCCCTCCGGGAGGGGGGCGAGGGCGAGGGAGGCCCCCCGGGCCGCGCGGCAGATCTCCTCGATGTTCGCCATCGGCGCTCTCCGTTTCGGTGGCCGGAACCGGCATCCGCGCCGGTTTCGGAAGGGGGGATTATAGGACCGCCCCCGGCCCCCGGCAATCCGGACGCCGGAGAGTGCGGGCTCCGGCGGGCGCTCCCTCAAGGCGCCGGAAGGGGAGGCTCCCCCCTGTGGCGCGCTTCGAGGTGGTCCACGATGCGCGAGGCGATGTCCCCGCCCGTGGCGCGCTCGATTCCCTCGAAGCCGGGCGCGGCGTTCAGCTCGAGGAGGAGGAGGCCCTTCTTCGTCTCGAGGAAATCCACCCCGGCCACCTCGAGGCCGCACAGCCGGCAGGCCCGGAGGGCGAGGTCCTTCGCCTCCTTGGTGATCCGCGCCCGGCGGACGCTCCCCCCGAGGTGGAGATTCGAGCGGAAGGCGCCGCGCGGGGCGCGCCGGCGCACGGCGGCGATCGCCTCCCCGCCCACGACGAAGAGGCGCAGGTCCCGCCCGCCGGCCTCCTCGGCGTATTCCTGGAGGATGACGTCGCGCTCGAGGCTCCACATCGCGTCGGCGAGGGCCTGGGCCTCCTCGCGCGTGCCGGCCCGCATGACGCCCTTCCCCTGGGTGCTGCGGGGGAGCTTGACGACGACGGGCGCCCCCCCGACGGCGCGCAGCGCGGCGGGCAGGTAGCGCGGGTCGGGCGCGAAGGCCGAGCGGGGGACGGGAAGGCCGTTTCGGGCGAGGAGCTGGAGGGTGCGCAGCTTGTCGCGGGCGATCTCGATGGCCCCCGGCGCGTTGATCACGAGCCGGCCCGAGGCGTCGAGATGGCGCACCAGGGCGAGGGAGTGCTCCGAGATGCCGGCGCCCAGGCGGGGGAGAACGGCGTCCGTCCTCCCGAAGGGCCGGCCCGCGTACTCGAGGTCCAGCCGGCCGCTCCGGACCTTGAGGAGAAATCGGTAGGGATCGAGAACGCGAACGGTGTGGCGCCGCCGGCGGGCGGCCTCGGCGATGCGGCGCACGCCGTGGAGCGTCTCGTCCCGGCAGAGGATCGCGATGCGCATCGAGGTTCCTTCGTTTCGCCGCCGCCGCAAGCGGAGGGGCTGCGTTTCCGTGGGCGAGGGGAAATCCTATCACAGCCCGGCGGCGGATGGCCCGCGGGCGGGCGGCGACGGCGAACGGAAAAAAACCGGCGACGGGAGGGCGCCCCATGCCGGTGAATGGGCTTGGAAAGAAAAGGAGGGAGTCCCTCCCCGGCGCCCACTGCCAGGTCGGCGGGGTCCGAGGAGGGAGGTAGGGGATTCGCAGCCTCAGGCTAGGGCCGCGGGGGGTTTATTCTTCATTCGCCGGGCGCCCCCCCCGGAAGGTTTCCGGGAAGGCGACCGGGAAAAATCGGTTCGGCCTAGGCGGCCTTCTGGAAGCGCTCCTGCACCGTCACCACCGAGGCGATGAGATTCCGGGAGAGGCGAGGCGCGAGGTAGGCCATTCCCGTGCGCCGCGCGAGGAATCCGCCCTCGCGGCCGCCCAGGAGGACCAGATCCGCCTCGGTCTCGCGTGCGGCCCGGATGATCGAAGAGGACGACTCGCCGAAGCGGACCGAGGTCGTCACTTCGATGCCGGCCGCCTCGAGCTTCTCGCTCAGGGGCTGGAGGTAATCCTCTCCCGCCTGCTTGCGGGCCTGAACGATCCTGTCGGCGTAGAGGACGTAGCCCTCGAGCTGGTAAGCCCTGAGGACGGACTGCTCCACCAGGGTGAGGTGAACCTTCTGCACGGCGGGAGCGAGGCGGATCGCCTCATCCACCGCGGCGAGCGAGCCCGCGGAGCCGTCGACCGGAATGAGAACGTTGGCGTACATGGCGTCTTCTCCTTGTCTGGCCTCAAGGGCCAATATGTATTTGTCCCGCCGGCGGCCGTCTCTGCGGAGGCGGGCCCGCCGGCCCATCGTTTGTTTCGCCGACCCCGGAGGGACGGGCGGCGCCCCCCGGAATCGCCCCCGGAGCGGGGCGGGAGGCTTCGCGCTCAGATGCGCAGCCTCCGGCGGACCCGCGGCCGGTTCGTCTTCTTTCATATCTGCCAGGAAGAGATCGAGGATCTTCCGCGGGCGAGCCGCTCGCGGATCCGGCGATCGTTGGCGGGCCTGTCCCCGCCCCCGGCGAGAAAGGCAAGCCCCACGAACACTGCCATCAAGAGTGCGATCTCGAGCCAGAACAACGCGCCGTCCCTCTCTCGGCCGCTAGGCCGCCTGTCTGAATTGATCTGCCTCGATGATGGCGTTCAGCCGCTTCGTCTGGGTGCGCTCTTCCTCGGCGTCCCAACCATTGGCCGGCGCCGCGGAGACGAGCCTGGGAGATACGGCGTACTTCGTCATCACCCGCCACAGGAGCGCCCACGCCAGAAGCGCCGGCGCCGCCGCAATGATGAGGTTCACGAGAAAAGTCATGTTTCCCCCTTTCTTTGTTTCTTCCCCGGAAACGCCCCGGCTACGGCTTCCGCAGGTCGGTTCCGAAGAGGCTGTCCGGCGCCCGGCCCCCCTCCCGTTTGGAAGGGTCTTCGGCCAAGTGCACTTATCGTCTGCACCCTCAGTCAAAGCAATCCTTGTGCCGAAATGGATTTTTGGGATAACCCGCTGATATTCAAAGGATTAAAGCCAAATCGAGGGGTGGGTGCCGGAAGGAATTTCTGCGATATATCGTAATCGACAACTATATCGTTGCCATAAAGGGGCTCATTCGGGCGCCGGCCGAGCGGGGGGGTCGACCTGGTTTCGGAGCGGCTGCGCGCGAGCGGAGTCGATCAGGCGCCCGCCAAGCCCTCCAGCGGACTTCCGTCCTGAACGCCGTCGCCGAGGCGATCTTCATCCGGGAGGAGGGCGCCGGCCCGCCTCCTATCGAACGACCTTGAACTCGCGGCTCGGCCGGATGCCCAGCTTCCGCATGCGGCTCTGAAGGGTGGTCGGCTTCATGCCCAGAACGCGCGCCGCCCCCCGCTCGCCCGAGACCACCCCGTTCGTGTCCTTGAGAACGCGCAGGATGTAGCGCCGCTCGTGCTCCTCCAGGGTGACCAGCTCGCCCTCCCCCCCCTCCTCCTTCCGGGGAGGAGGCTCGCCGAGATGCTGCTTGTCGAAGCGGAGGGTGTCGCCCGAGCCGAGGACGAGCCCGCGCTCGACGACGTTTTCCAGCTCCCGGATGTTCCCCGGCCAGTCGTAGCGCATCAGCCGGTCGATGGCCTCCCGCACCACGCTCCGCACGTTCCGGTTCAGGCGCGGCCCGTGCTTGCGGATGAAGTGCTCGACGAGATAGGGAATGTCCTCCTTCCGCTCCCGCAGGGGAGGCACAAGAATCGGGATGACGTTGAGGCGGAAGAAGAGATCGCTCCGGAACCGCCCGCTGGCGACCTCCTCCTCCAAGTCGCGGTTCGTCGCCGCGATGATGCGCACGTCCACCTTGAGGGTCTGGGATCCCCCCACCCGATCGAACTCGCGCTCCTGCATCACGCGCAGAATCTTGACCTGCGCCTCCATGGAGATCTCCCCGATCTCGTCCAGGAAGATGGTCCCCCGGTGCGCCAGCTCGAAGCGGCCCCGCCTGCGCTCGATGGCCCCGGTGAAGGCGCCCTTCTCGTGGCCGAAGAGCTCGCTCAGGAGGAGGGTGTCCTGCAGGGCGGCGCAGTTGACCTTGACCAGGACACGCTCGCGCCGCTCGCTCAGGTTGTGGATGGCGCGCGCGACGAGCTCCTTGCCCGTTCCGGTTTCGCCCAGGACGAGAACGGTCGCCTCCGTCGGCGCCACCTTTCGGATGACCTTCTTGAGATCGTTGACGGCCTTGCTCGTGCCGATCAGCTCCTCGAAGTTATGGAGGTTCTTCAACTCGTCCCGCAGGAGGAGGGCCTCGTTCAAATGCTGCTCCCGGCGGGCGTCGAGCTGGGCGAAGGAGCGGGCGTTCGAAACCGCGACGGCGATGTAGGGACCGACCTCGGCCAGGAATCGGGCCATATCCTCGGTCAACAGATCGGGGGTGTAGCTCGCCGCGGCCAGTTCGCCGAAAACCTTGTCGTCGATGACCAGCGGAATCCGGATCCCGCTGCGGATTCCCCGAGAGAAGACGATCTCGTCCTCGGCGAAGGGGCGCTCTTTGTCCAGGTCGCGGTAGATGACGTAGGGCGTATCCCCCCGGTGCTCGATGAGCCAGCCGAGCGTTCCGCCCTCGATGGGGATGTCCTTGCCGGTAAGATCGACGGCCTTCCCGCCCCCGGCGATGTTGGTCCAGGTGTACGTCTTCCCGTCCGGGTTGATCAGAAGGAGGGCGACGTGATCGATGGGAAGGACGGACTTGAGCTCGGTGCGAACGCGGGCCAGCACGACGTCGATGTCGAGGCTCGAATTCAGGACGCGCCCGATGCGCGAGATGACCCTGTAGCGCTCTTCGGCGGTGAGATCTCGGGTCGGCATGGCGTTCTCTCCCGGCGAACCGCCCCGGGGAGCGGAGGATGGGAGAGCATAACCCCATCCGGGGGGGCGATCCATCGCAACGCCCCCCCCTCGCGTCCCGGCCATTCTACACCCGCTCCGGCCCGCCGGGAACGATTCCGACTCCGAAATTTCGCGCGCCGCC
Organism: bacterium; assembly: GCA_036477985.1. GTDB lineage: Bacteria > UBA8248 > UBA8248 > UBA8248 > UBA8248 > JAZGDQ01. The sequence goes on along the minus strand of JAZGDQ010000309.1, from coordinate 1,446 downwards.
GTCTCCCCCGCCGCCGCCGCCCCCGCGGCCGCCCGGAGGGAGGGAGGGGGGTCTTCCGCCCAGGGCGGGAAGCGGCCCCCCGGAGGGAGGAAGGAGGATCTTCCGCCCGGGGCGGAATCCACCTCCCGGGGTGGAGGCCACCGCCCAGGTGAGCGCATTGAGCGGAGGGCGAAAAAGTGCCATTTTTCAGGGACGAGCCTTCCCGCCAGCCCCGCGCCCCGCCGGGAGGGGGGGGATGCCCGCCGGGGGGATGCCGTGCGCGGGGGGCGGCCCGCCCGGGGTGGCCCGCCCGGGGCGGAAGTGGCCCCCCGCCATTAAGGGTGGCCCCACGTAGAGTGGGGCCACCACCGAGAGTGGGGCCCCGCCCGGAGAAAAGGCAGCCGATGAACACGCTCTCCCTCTACGTCCACCTCCCCTTCTGCATCACCAAGTGCGGCTATTGCGATTTCAACTCCTACGCCCTGGACACCTTCCTGGAGAAGGGCCGCGCCGGGGCGGACTGGGCCCCCCGCTACGCGGACGCCCTCGTGCGCGAGCTCGAGGGCCGCTGCCGATCGCGGGGCCTGGGGAGGAGAATCCTCCGCAGCATCTTCTTCGGCGGAGGGACGCCCTCCCTCTTTCCGGCCGGGGAGACCGCGCGCGTCCTCGAGACCGTCCGCCGCCTCTTCTCCCTCACCCCCGGCTGCGAGATCACCCTGGAGGCCAACCCCGGCGCCGCCGACGCCGAGCGCTTCGAGGCCCTGGCCGAGGCGGGCGTGAACCGCATCAGCATCGGGGTGCAGTCCTTCGACGACGCGGCCCTGCGCCGCCTCGACCGCGTCCACACCGGGGAGGAGGCGCGCGCCGCCTTCCGCGCCGCACGGGCGTCGGGCTTCGAGAACATCTCCCTCGACCTCATGTTCGGCATCCCCTTCCAGCGCCCCGGGGACGCCGCCGCCGACATCGAGGAGGCCCTCCGCCTGGAGCCCGAGCACATATCGGCCTACGAGCTCACCATCGAGCCCGGCACCGCCTTCCACGCCCGCCGGGAGCGGGAGGAGCTCCCCGGCCTGGCCGATGAGGAGGACGCGCTTCGGATGTGGGAGCTGCGCGACCGCCTCCTGGGGGAGGCGGGCTACGAGCGCTACGAGATCAGCAACTTCGCCCGCCCCGGCTTCCGCTGCCGCCACAACATGAACTACTGGCGGCGGGGGGAGTACCTGGGCGTCGGCGCGGGGGCGCACTCCCTCCTCGCCGGAATGCGCACCTGGAACCACGCGCGGCCGGACGTCTACGTCGCGAAGACGGGGGACGAGAAGGCGGCGGCCGACCCCGCGGCCGGGGAGGAGGACGTGCGCGGGGGCCGGAAGGCGCTGGGCGAGGCGCTCATGCTGGGGCTCCGGCTCAAGGAGGGCGTCTCCCTCGAGGACATCTCCGTCGCCGCCGGCGCGGATCCCGAGGAAGCCT
>JAZGDQ010000308.1:0-4622 GCA_036477985.1 bacterium | reverse complement strand
CAGTCCGTCCGGGGCGGGACTCCCCCCGGCGCCTCGACGCCTGCGGCGGCGGCGTATTCGGGCATCTCTACTGGACCTCGATGCGCGGCTCCTGGAGGAGGCGCTTCATGTCGAAAAATCTCCACATCATGAGGGCCGCGATCATCCCCACGGCCACGAGAACGAGGGCGAGGGCCGCCCCGTAGGCGTATTGCCCGTTCACGAACGCGCGCTTGTAGACGTAGAGCGCGTAGACGGTGGTGTCGTAGAACGGACCGCCGTCGGTGATCAGCCAGATGTACTCGAAGCTCATGAGCAGGGAGAGCGTCTGGTAGACCGTGACGAAGCAAATCGGCCAGCGGATGGCGGGCAGCGTGATGTGCCAGGCGATGGAGAGCCCCCCCGCGCCGTCGGCCCGGGCCGCGTGGAAAAGGCGCTCGGGGATGGAGCGGATGGCCGAGGTGAAGATGATCATCCCCATGGAGGCGCCGATGAAGCCGTTCGCGAGGATGATCAGGAGCATCGGCGCGTCGTTCTTCAGGTCGACCAGGGGGAGGCCCAGCGCCCGGTGGGCGAACTGGTTGATCAGGCCGAATTCGGTGGGGTCGATCACCCACGCCCACAGGAGGGCGTACACCACCGAGGGGCTCATGCGGGGCAGGAGCCACACCGCCCGGAAGAATGCGCCCGCCCGCTCCGGCACGGCCGTCGTGACCAGGGCCAGGACGAGCCCCAGGGTGAGGTTGAAGATCGAAAGCGTGCCGAGGACGTAGACAAGGGTGAGGCCCAGGGTCTTGGTGAGCAGGACGTCGCGGGTGAACATGCGCTCAAAATTCGCCGTCGTGAATTTTGTCACCTGGAGGGTGCGGCCCATGTCGGTGAGGGCGATGGCGATGTCCACGGCGACCGGAAGAAGGAAGAAGCAGAAGAGGAGGACGACGGCCGGCCCCAGGAAGAGCGCGAAGTTGGTCCACTGCCTGGCCCGCATGCTCGAACGGATGACCGCCATTGTCGTCCTTCGCGTCAATCGGTGAGCCGCCGCGGGGGATGATCCTCCCCTCGAATCGGGGGCCCTCGGCTCACTCGAGGATCTTCACCCCCTCGCCGAACTCGGCCTGAAGCTCCCCGATCACGAACGCCGCGCCCTCCTCGGCCGAGAGGCGGCCGGTCTCGACGCCCTGGATGCCCTTGTAGATGATCCGGTTGAACTGGCCGATATTCGCGTGGTTCGGCATGAAGATCGAGCGGGCCAGGAGGGGGGCGGCGGCGCGCAGCACCCACGCCTCCCGGAAGGCGGGCGTTCCGGCCTGCCCGCGATTGACCGGAAGGTGGCCGGTGGCGACCGCGTGCCGGTTGTTGAACCGAGGCTGGGTGGCGATGCCCACGAGACGGGCGGCCAGCTCGCGGCGCTTCGATCTGGGGTTCACCGCGTAGACGATGGGGTGGGAGAGGTTGACGGGCGCGCCCCCCTTCTTGGCCGGGGGGGAATGGAGCCAGCCCACTTTTTCGAAGTAGGCCTTCTCTCCCGGCCCCAGGCCGAGCTTGAGCTGGGCCTTGACGTCCCACACCCCGTAGTGGAACAGGAAGGCCCGCCCGCTCGGCATGAGGGAGCGCACGGTGTCCCACGACATCGAGGTGTTGTTCCGGGGGGTGACGCCGTTCCGCACGTTCCACTCGATCCATCGGAGATAGCCGGTGAGGGCCGACCGGCTCGCTTGGAGGCGGGCTGTTTTCTCGTCGAAGGGGTCGAAGCCGAAGCTCGCCATGCTCATCAGCCAGTCGGGACCGACGTTCGGGCGGTGGATCAGGCCGTACTTCGCCGCCCCGGCGTCCACCACCTCCTTGGCGAGGCGGGAGAGGTCCCAGATGGTGAACTCCCCCCGCCCGACCCGGGCGGGCAGGCTCTCGATGAACGCGGCCGGCTTGCCGATCTTCCGCAGCATGTCCTTCCGGTAGAAGAACATGCGCACCTCGGTGTCCTGGGGGACGGCGTAGCGCGCCCCCTTGAATTTGCAGGCCTCCCACAGGACGGGGATCACGCCGGCGTAGTATTCCGGGCGCCGCGCGATGTGCGCCTCCAGGTTCCACGCGTAGCCGGACTCGGCGAAGGCGCCGATCCACTCGTGGGCCGCGACGTAAAGGTCCGGGCCCTTTCCGACGGCGAAGGCCTTGAGGAGGTCGAGCGCGTCGGCGTCGTATCCCTTCGCCGTGCTCTCGTGCACCGAGACCGAAACCCGGACGGAGGCGCCTTCGGCGGCGAGCTGCTCGTTCAGGACCTTTCCGGCCGAGACGATGTTTCCGGCGCGGAGGGGGCCCGACCGGTCGGCGCGGGACCACAGCCGGAGGGTGACCTGCCCGGCCGCGGCGGGGCCGGCCGCGGCGGGGCCGGCCGCAGGGGAGGCGAAGAGCGCCGCCAGGGCGAGAATCCATATCCCTCTCATCACGTCCCCCCCGATCCCGGCTGCGGGTTCATTTGGGGAAAATCCCCAAAATCCAAGGAATTGCGGCCTGCGCATTCTACCCGAAAATGGGGAGCGGCGGGGATTGCGCGGCCCGGGCCGGAGGCCGGCCGCCGTAGGCCGCTGGGGAGGCGCAGCCCCGCCGGCCTGACTTCGGCGAGCCACCCTCGGCCTGAGCTCGGGTCGAAGGCAGCCGAGCGGGGAGGTGCGGCCCCGCCGGGGGCCGCCGGATCGCCTGGATCGCCCGGGGCCGGTTCCGTATACTCTCCCCATTGTTGGCCCTCCAAACCTGTTCGGCGAAAACTTGGACGCCCGCGGCGGGCGGATTTCGGACAGCGCCGCGGGATTGCGCAACGACGCGGCGGAGGAGTCGAGATGAGCCAGGTGAAGAGCGAAGTCAGGGACGGGATGCGGATCGACTGGGACGTCCCGATCGAGATGGACGACGGCCTCCTCGCATACGCCGACGTGTACCGGCCCGACGACGGCGGCCGCCATCCGGTCATCGTCTCCTACGGCCCCTACGGCAAGGGCCTCGCCTTCCAGGACGGCTACGAGAGCGCCTGGGAGCGGATGGCGGCCAAGCACCCGGACGTGACCTCGGGCTCGACGAACAAGTACCAGAACTGGGAGGTCGCCGACCCGGAGAAGTGGGTTCCCGACGGCTACATCTGCGTGCGGGTGGACTCGCGCGGCTGCGGCCGCACGGCGGGCTTCATCGACCTGTGGTCCCCGCGCGAGGCCAAGGACTTTCACGACTGCATCGAGTGGGCCGGCGTCCAGCCCTGGAGCAACGGCAAGGTGGGCCTGAGCGGCATCTCCTACTACGGGATGAACCAGTGGCAGGTGGCCACCCTCCAGCCGCCCCACCTCGCGGCCATGTGCATCTGGGAGGGCGCGGCCGACTTCTACCGCGACTTCAGCCACCACGGCGGAATCCTCACCACATTCCTGGCCAACTGGTACGACATGCAGGTCACCTCGGTGCAGCACGGGGCGGGGACGCGCGGCCGCCGCAGCCGCGTCACCGGGGAGCTCGTCGCCGGCCCCGAGACGCTGACCGAGGAGGAGCTGGGCGCGAACCGCTCCGACTTCGGGAACCAGGTCTACGAGCACGCCCTGGACGACGAGTACTGGAAGTCGCGGATGCCCGACTGGTCGAAGGTCAAGGTCCCCTTCCTCTCGGCGGGGAACTGGGGCGGGCAGGGCCTGCATCCGCGCGGGAACATCGAGGGCTTCGTGCGCGCCGCCTCCGAGGAGAAGTGGCTCGAGATGCACGGCATCGAGCACTGGACGGAGTACTACACCGACTACGGCGTGAACCTCCAGAAGCGCTTCTTCGCCCACTACCTCAAGGGCGAGGACGGCTGGCGGGACCATCCGCGCGTCCAGCTCCAGGTGCGGCGCCCGGGCGAAAAATTCGTCCAGCGCATGGAGGAGGAGTGGCCCCTCGCGCGCACGAAGTGGACGAAATTCCACCTCAACCCGGCCGACATGAGCCTGGGCGCGGAGCCCGCCGCGGCGGGCGGCGTCTCCTACGGCGGCCTGGGGGACGGCCTCACCTTCCTCACCCCGCCGCTCGAGGAGGAGACCGAGATCACCGGCCCCTCGGCGGCCAAGCTCTTCGTCTCCTCCGAGACCGAGGACGCCGACCTCTTTCTCGTCCTGCGGGTGTTCACCCCCGACATGAAGGAGGTGGTCTTCCAGGGCGCCCTCGACCCCCACACCCCGATCGCCCAGGGCTGGCTGCGCGCCTCCCACCGCAAGCTCGACGCGGCGCTCTCCCTGCCCTACCGCCCCTATCACACCCACGACGAGAAGCAGCCCCTCGCGCCGGGCGAGGCGGTCGAGCTCGACATCGAGGTCTGGCCCACCTGCATCGTCGTTCCCGCCGGTTGCCGCATCGCCCTCAGCGTGCGCGGGAAGGACTACGTCTACCCCGGCGGCAGCGGCGGCCGCCTCTCGAACATGAAGAACGAGTTCACCGGGGTGGGGCCCTTTCTCCACAACGAGCCGCGCGACCGCCCGGCCGCGATCTTCGGCGGAAAGGTGACGCTCCACTTCGGCCCCGATCGGCCGGCCTACATCCTCCTGCCCATCATTCCGGCGAAGTAGGCGGGAGCGAGTAAAGAAACGAAAAGAACCCGCCGCACTCGGCGAGATGTGAGCCTTCAACGGGGGAGA
>JAZGDQ010000307.1:0-2472 GCA_036477985.1 bacterium | reverse complement strand
GGGAGAGGGGGCAAGACCGAAAACCTTTCCTTCTCCCGCATTCTTCGAGATGATTCGTTCTTTATTCCCTCTCCCTCTGGGAGAGGGTAGGGTGAGGGCAGATCCGCTCCTCTACACTCGTTGGCCGAACCGCCCTCTTCCTCGAACTGAAGGCGTGCCACGAGCGAACCTTGTGTTCGCCCTGCCGCCCTTTCGGGCGTCACCCCCCCGCATCTGCCCGAATTTCCTGCACCTGCCCTTCCCCTCATCCCGTCTATCCTCCTTCATCGGAACGCCCCTGCGGCTGGGCTTCGGCAAGCTCAGCCGAGTGGGTGGCGGGACAGAGGAGATGCGACGGATGGTGACGACCGCTAGGTCGGCATGGGAGTTGGCGGTGGGATCGAGCGTCGGCGAAGTGCGCTGCGGGAACAAGCTGGAAGGGTGAGGAATGGGATGCGGCGGAAAATGGCGGCTAAAGACTTATTTTTAAACTTTCAAGGCGGGCGGGCGGAACCCGCGCCCTGCTTCCGCCAATCCCTTCCCTCCTGCCCTTGCGGGCGCCGACCTGGCGGTCGTCACCTCCCCCGCTCTTCGGCAATGCCCGCTCTCGCCGCTTCGATGACGGCGCGCTGGGCGCTGGAGAGGGGAAGGGCGGCGAGGTCGGCCGGGCGCACCCAGAGGGTCGGGGCCGCAAGGTGGCGCCCGAAAGGGCGCCCCACTTCGCCGGTCTTGGACGCGGGCCCCGCCTCCCGGCGCGGCCACTTGGGCGGCTCGGCGCGCAGGACGATGAAACGAATCTTCCGGTGGGTGAGGGTCCGGGTGAGGCGGGCGATCTCCTCCCCCGCGCGCCAGCCCGGCCCGAGGAGATCCCGGCACATCCGCGAGAGCGCCGCCTTCCCCGGCCCGTTTTTCGGCGCGCCATCCTGCGCGATCGGCTCCATCCATCCGGGAAGCTCCCAGAGGCCGCCGAAGAGGCCGTCCTCGGGGCGGCGGACCATGCGCAACGCTCCCCCGGCCTCCGCCCAGAGCTGGTAGGCGGCGACCTCCCTGGGCGGCGGCTTCCTCCGCCTGACCGGGCGCAAGGGCGCCGTGCCCCGCGCCCGGGCGGCGCACAGATCCGCGAGCGGGCATTCGGGGCAGAGCGGCTTTCTGGGCCGGCACACCCCGGCGCCCAGATCCATCATGGCTTGGTTGAAGTCGCCCGGGCGCGCGCGGGGGATGAGCGCCTCGGCCTCGGCCACCAGGGCCGCGCGGCCCGCGGGCAGATCGATGGGGGCGCTCAGATCCACCAGCCGGCTCAGGACGCGCAGGAGGTTCCCGTCCACGGCGGCGGCGCGCTGGCCGAAGGCGATGCTCGCCAGGGCGGCGGCCATGTAGGGCCCGACGCCGGGAAGGCGGCGCAGGGCGTCCCGCTGGGCGGGCAGGCGGCCTCCGTGGGACTCGGCCACCGCCCGGGCGGCGCGGTGGAGGTTGCGCGCGCGGGCGTAGTAGCCCAGGCCCTGCCACTCGGCGAGGACGGCCTCGAGGGGGGCGTCCGCGAGCGCCTTCAGGGTGGGGAATCGGGCGAGGAAGCGGGGGTAGCGCTCCCGCACGGTCGCGGCGCGGGTCTGCTGGAGCATGGCCTCGGAGACCCAGATGCGGTATGGGTCCCGCTCCCCGCGCCAGGGGAGGTCGCGCGCCTCCCGTCCGTACCAGGCGAGGAGCCTGCGGCGGATGCGCCGCCGCTCCCCGGGCCCGAGGCGGGGGCCGGGCCCGAGGCGGGGGCCGGGTCCGAGGTGGGGGCCGGGTCCGAGGCGGGGGGCCGTTTCGCCCGGCGGCAAGTGCTTCCCTTGGTTTGACATGCTCTCCGGGATGCGGATATCTAGCGGAATCCGGGGATTTTCACTCATTTCGCGCCCACGTCCGGCCGCGGGGCGCACGCAGAGACACCCTACACCATGTTCCGCAAATCTCGCTTGCTCGCGATCGGGTTGAGCGCCGCCGCCGCGGTCCTCCTGGGGATGTCGGGCGGAGGGGCCGGCCCCTCCCCGGCGCGGGCCGCCCCGGCGCGAATCACCCTGGGCGCCGTCCTCGACCTCTCGGGGAAGGGCGCCTCCCGGGGGCGGGAGGCCCGGGACGCGCTTCTGCTCGAGGTGGACCGGATCAACCAGGGGTCGGGGGAGCTCGGCGGGCGCGAGATCTTTCTCGTCACCTTCGACTCCCGGGGCCGCCCCGAGGGCGCGGCCGAGGCCGTCCGCAAGCTCGCGCGCGACTACAAGGCGGTCGCCATCATCGGCCCCATCCTGCGCCCGACGACGCTGGCGGCGGCCGAGGAGGCGGAGCGCTCGGGAATCCCGCTCATCACCCTCTCCTCTTTCGAGGCGCTCTTCGACGCGAAGCGGCGCTGGATCTTCTCGACCGCCCAGTCGGTCTCGATGGCGGTGCGGCGCATCCTCCTCCACATGCGCGAGCGCGGGGTGAGCCGGATGGCCGTCCTCGCCGCCTACAGCGCCT
>JAZGDQ010000306.1:0-4961 GCA_036477985.1 bacterium | reverse complement strand
CGGAGAAGAGGACGGCCGCCGAGACGGCTACGAGGATCAAGGCATGCCGGAACATGGACAGCCCCTCCGCCAGGGAGTCTCTCGATATGACCTATTGTCGTGTCCCGGAAATACCTTGAATAAGACTAATGGCAAACTTGTCATTCCGAGGGAGTGCAGCGACCGAGGAATCTGCTTGTTTCAAAAACAGATTCCTCGGGCAGCGCCGATGGCGCCCGCCATGCTCGGAATGACAATTCTTTGCTTCCGGCCCTAGTGTCGTGTCCTCGAAATTTGTTGCAGAAATCGCAGCCAACTTGTCATTTCGACCGAAGCGAAGCAAAGGGAGAAATCTGCTGTTGGGACAAGCAGCCGCCCTTGCGGGCGTCACCTCGCTGGCGCTCGGAATGACAACTTCTCCCATGAGACCTCAATATTGAAAGCTATTTCAGGGACGAAACACTATCCCGTATGAAATAAATCATATCACATCCGCCTGCAAAACCGGCCCGCGGCCAGACGGATCTTTTTCGCCCATCGAAATGTAGGGGCACGGCGCGCCGTGCCCCTACGGAAAGATGCCAATTCCCGTGGCGGGAAGGCGCCGAGTTCCCCGGCGCCGCGCAGCGTGGCGGAGCCGTCGCCTCACCTCCAGCCCCACCTTCGCCGGCGGGGCCTTCGGCCCCGCCCCCGCGCGCCGTGCCCCTACAACGCCCAAATTCCGAGGCGCCATGCCCTCTCACGGCACGAGAACGACCTTTCCGATGAACTTTCCGCTGAGGACGATCTCGTGCGCCTCGCCGGCCTTCTCGAGGGGAAGCTCCAGCCCCACGTGGATCTTCAGATCGCCCCTCTCCAGCATCGGCGCGAGGCGCCGGAGCGCCCCGGCGAGATGGGGCGCGAAATTCCCCGTCGAGAGGGCCAGGATGCGCGCGTCGCGGCTCATGGCCGCCGGAAGGGCGAAGGTGACGCCGGGCCCCTTCCCCGTCCCCGTGCCGACCACGATGATTTTTCCATTTACGGCGATGAGCCCGAAGTCGGCGGGGAGGTTGTCGCAGGCGGCGGTCTCGACCACCACCTCCGCCCCGCGCCCCCCGGTCAGCTCCATCACCCGGGCGGGGACATCCTCCTCGCGGTAGTTGATAGCTGACTCGGCGCCGAGGCTCTTGCAGAAATCCCCTTTCTCCTTCGAGCTCACCGTCGCCAGGACGCGGCAGCCCATCTGGCGCGCGAGCTGAATCGCCATCTGCCCCACCCCCCCGGCGCCGCCCTGGACGAGAACCGTGTCCCCCGGGGTGGGCTCGGCCTTGATGACGAGGGCGTTCCAGGCCGTGATGAGCGGGATGGGGAGCGAGGCGCCCTGGGCGAAGGAGTAGGCGTCGGGGAGGCGGCCCGTCCCGGCGGCGGGCATGAGGGCGCGCTCCGCGTAGGCCCCGGTCCCCGTGCGGCCCCAGACCCGGTCGCCCGGCGCGAAGCCCTCCACCCCCTCGCCCACGGCCTCGACCTCGCCGCCCACGTCGGTCCCGCAGACGTAGGGCAGCTGCATCGCCTTCGAGAGCGGGTGCTTCCCGCTCCGGATGGTGATCTCGAGCGGGTTCACCCCCGCCGCTGCCACGCGGACCAGGAGCTGGCCCGGCCCGGGAGCGGGCGCCTCGACCTCTTCCACCGCCATCGGCTCATCGAGTCCGAAGGCGCGCACCATGACCGCTTTCATTCGAACACCTCCCTTGAATTTGTCCGGCTAGGGCGCGAGAACGATCTTGCCCAGGAATTTTCCGCTCGCCACCAGCTTGTGCGCCTCGTTCGCCTCGGCGAGGGGGAGGGTGCGGTCCACGTGGACCTTGAGCGAGCCCTCCTTCAGGAGGGGGACGAAGCGCGCCACCACCTGGGGCAACTTGGGAATGAGGTTGATGACGGCCAGGCCCATGACGCGGGCGTCCTTGGTCATCATGTCGGGGACCCGGAAGGCGGCGTCGGGGCCTTTGCCCGTGCCCGTGCCGACGACGATGACGCGCCCGTCCACCCGGATGGCCTCCAGGTCCTTTCCGAAATTGTCGCAGGCCACGAGCTCGACGATGACGTCCACCCCGCGCCCGCCGGTGAGCTCCAAGCAGCGCCCGGCGAAATCCTCCTCGCGGTAGTTGATGGTCTCGTCCGCGCCCAGGCTCTTGCAGAAGTCGGCCTTCTCCTTCGAGCTCACGGTGGCGAACACGCGGCAGCCCATCGACTTGGCGAGCTGGATGGCGGCCGAGCCGACGCCGCCCGCCCCGCCCTGGATGAGCACCGTCTCGCCCGGCCCGGCCTGGGCCTTGATGACCAGGGCGTTCCAGGCCGTGTAGTAGGCGATGGTGATGCAGGCGCCCTGGGCGTCGCTGCAGTCGTCGGGCAGCTCGGCCGCCGTGGCGGCGTCCATCCGCGCGAGCTCGGCGTAGCCGCCGCCGATGGTGCGCCCGAAGACGTGCTGCCCCTTCCGGAACGCCTCGACGCCCTCGCCCACCGCGACGATCTCGCCGGCGCCCTCCCCGCCCGGGACGTAGGGCGGGGTCACGAACTTCGCATAGGGATGCTTGGCCGCCCGGACGGCGATGTCGACGGGGTTCACCCCCGCCGCCCCGAGCCGGACGAGCACCTCGCCCGGGCCCGGCCGGGGGTCTTCCACCTCATCCAGCGTCATGGGGACATCGAGATCGAACGCATTCACGTGGACGGCTTTCACGTCTCTCCTCCCTCTCGAAAAAAAATTCCCGAACCCGACGAAGGCTTCGCTCCCCTCCTCCTTCTCCCTCCTCCTCCCTTCCCCTCTATCCCTGAACTAGCGCGCCGCCGGAGCGGCGCCGGAGGCCGGAGCCGTGGGGGCGCCGGAGGCCGGAGCCGGCGCGCCGGAGGCCGGGGCGCCTGAGGCGGGCGTTGGGGCGGTCTCGCCCTCCCCCTCGATGCGGCGAACGAGGGCGCCGGCGGCGGCGCGCACCCGGCGAAGGAGCGGGGAGCCCATGTCGGGCTTGTCGCGCACGATGCGCGCCCCCCGGCCCGCGGCCACGTAGTGGCCCATCTCGTAGTTGCACCGGACCACCCGCCACTCGGCGAAGTCCGAGTAGAGGCGGGCGAGGTCGCCGCGCTGGCCCTTGAGGGCGCGCCGCGCCTTGAGGCGGCGGCGGAGGCGGGCGTATTCGCTCCGGGCCCGCTCGTAGTTCTTTTCGAGAAAATACCCCTCGGCGCCGGCGAAGGCGTAGAGGGGCTGATCCGGATGCCGCCGCAGGAGGGGGGCGAGCGCCTTGCGCCCCTCGGCGAACCGCTCCTCCCCGTAGAGCGCCCAGACGAGCTCGATCCGCGCCAGGGTCTTGAGCCAGCGGCCCCGCGCGGCCGCCCGCCGGAGGTAGCGCAGGCCCTTATCCCCGGTGTCCTCCACGATCTTGAGCCGGGTGATGAGGCGCGCCCACCGCGCCCGGCTCCGCCAGTAGTAGTAGACGCCCAGGCCGTAGTAGGCGTCCTCCAGGCCGGGCCGCAGGGCGATGGCCCGCTCCAGGCTCCGGGCCGTCTCCCGGCCGCGGCGGAAGGCGGTCAGATAGTGGCGGCGCTGGATCGCCCGCACGGCGATCATCCCCTGGGTGAGGCCCGCCAGGAGGTGCGCCTCGGCCTCTCTGGGCGCCGCCTTGACGCGGGCCTCGGCCCGGGAGAGGGCGCGCGCGGCGTTCTCGTCGAACCCCTTCTGGTAGGCGGGGCGGTCGAAGTGGCCCGCCAGGATCTGGAACACCGCGGCCCGGAAGAAATACCCCTCGGCGCGGCCCGGGGCGGCGGCCACCACCTCGTCGAAGGCCGCGAGCGCCCGGCCGTAGCGGCCCGCCTCGGTGGCCTCGAGCCCGCGCCGCGTGGCCGCCTCGAAGGCGACGCCGGAGGCGGCGCCCCCCGACTCCGCGGCGCCGTGCGAAGCGGGGGGGCGGACCAGGGCCGTCAGCAGGGCGAGGACCACAAGGGCGGATCGCATGATGGGGGCTCCATTTCGGCCCCACGCTAGCAGAGCCCCAAGCGGGGCGGCAAGCCCCGAGCGGGGCGGCAGGCTGCGCGGGCGCCATCCGCATTTTCCCTCCCGGGCCGCCGCCCTTCGGTGTTACCATCTCCCTTTCGGCGGGCGCGGCCCGAACGGGGAGCGCGGCGGGTGACCCGAGCGTCGGGGGCGGGACGATGAGCATCTGGACCATTCTGGCGCTGGCCTTCGCGCCCGGGCTCTTCTGGCTCTGGTTCTTCTACAGAAAAGACAAGATTGAGCCCGAGCCCAAGATTCTCATCATCAAAGTCTTCTTCTGGGGGATGGTGGCCGTCTTTCCCGTCTCCCTCATCGAAACCCCCTTCGCCGGCTCCCAGTTCCTCCTGGTCGTCATCGCGGCGCCCGTCATCGAGGAATTCGCCAAGTACTTCGTCGTCCGCTGGAGCATCTACAACAATCCGGAGTTCGACGAGCCGATGGACGGAATCGTCTACGCGGCCGCCGCGGCCCTGGGCTTCGCCTCGACCGAGAACGCCTTCTACCTCCTCTCGGCGGGCCGCTCCTCGCCCTCCCCCGCCGGGGCGGTCCTCTCGGTGTTCGTCATCCGCTCCCTCCTCGCCGTCCCGGGCCACGTCCTCTTCTCCACCATGTGGGGCTGCGCCCTGGGCTGGGCCAAGTTCTCCGCGCCCGACCGCGCCCGGAGGCTCATCATGAAGGGCCTCCTCCTCGCCGTCGGCCTCCACGCCCTCTACAACTGGCTGGTGAGCAACGTCCCCCTCATCTCGACGTTGATGCTGATCTTCCTCATCGGGGGCTGGAGGATGGTGAACCGGAGGATCACGGCCGCCCTGGAGGGCTCGCCCCACTCCGCCTCCGCGCCCAAAGCCTGAGCCAATGGTGGGAGATCCGCCGGAACGCTTCTCGGCGCCCGCGCTGTTCACGGAAATCGAAACTATTTTTGACGTCCTCTTACATGTGGCTCGCCGCCCCCCCGTCCACC
>JAZGDQ010000305.1:0-4822 GCA_036477985.1 bacterium | reverse complement strand
GGGGGAAAGTGCGCCCCCGCCTGGGGAAAGTGCGCCCCCGCCTGGGGAAAGTGCGCCCCCGCCTGGGGTACGCGCGCCCACCCGTGGGGAATCCGCCGGGGGCCGCCGGGCCCCCACGCGAATCTTCTGGCCCAGCCGCGCGTGGCAGCTGTCGCAGCGGGGCTGGACGAAGGCGGGCGCCAGGAAGGCCCGCTTCCGCCGCCCGCCCGTGCGGTGTCCGCTGTGGCAGCGCACGCAGGTGAAGGGAAGCTCGGCGTGGTCGATGATGGCGTGGAAATCGGTCTCGTCGAGCTTGAGGATGCGCTCCTCGGGGTGGCACTTGAGGCAGTCCTTGTTAGGGATGGGGTGAAACACCCGGGAGGGCTGCTCGTAGTCGCCCACGACGAACTTGAGGAGATCCTTGCTCGCCAGCCAGGTGGTCCGCGCCATGCCCTCCACCCCCTCCTCGCCGTGGCAGGAGATGCAGCGCGCCTCGCGGCCGGAGAGGTGGAGCCCCCCCAGGGTGCGGAGGGCGTTCTTGGGGCGGCGGCCGTCGTCGAGATAGACCTGATGGTCCTTCAGGTGGCAGGCGGTGCAGAAGGGATCGTAGGACTCCACGGCGCGGATTCCGTAGAGGCCGGCGATCCCGAGGATGAGCGCCGAGATGGCGAGAAGCGGCAGGGCGATTCGCGCCGATACGCGGAAAATCCGCATTCAAATCTCCCTCACAATTCTCCGGGATGCTATCACCCGCCCCGCGCGGGGGGCAACGAGACGCCCTCCCCGCGCGTGGGGCGAGGACGGGGAGGGGGGTCCTTCCTCCCCCCGCGCCCATTTGCTAGGATCGATCCGGCGCTCGAGGAGGACGCCCATGGCGCGCACACGATTCGGCGGCCGGCGAAGACCCGGCCTGCGCCCGGCCGCCCGCCAGGCGGGCGGCCCCGGCGGACCGGACGCTCCCCCGCAGGAGAGCGCGAAGGAGGCGGCCGCGCGCCTCAAGGCCGGCGCCTCGGTCGGGAAATCGGCGGCCGACTACCGGCGGCGCTCCCTCGACATCCACGGCTGGATCTGCGCCAAATGCGGGATGGAGTTTCACGAGCGGAACCTCCACCTCCTCACCGTGCACCACAAGGACGGTGACTCGAAGAACAACCCGCCGGACGGAAGAAACTGGGAGAACCTGTGCATCCACTGCCACGAGGACGAGCACTCCCGCGACATGCTGGGGCGCTACCTGACCGGGGAGGACTAGGCCCCCCTCCCCTCCGGCGTCCGCCGGCATGATCCTCCGCGTCTCCCCCTCCCGCGCCGTCGGCCGGGCCCGCGCGCCCGGCTCGAAGTCCCACTCCATCCGCGCCATCGCCTTCGCCTCCCTCGCCTCGGGGGAGAGCCGGATCCGCAACCCCCTCGACTCCGACGACGGCCGCTCGGCCGCCGCCGTCTACGAAGGGCTGGGGGCGGAGATCCACAAGGAGGCGGACCTGTGGCGGGTGCGGGGCTTCGGCGGTCGCCCGCAAGCGCCCGGGGAGACGATCGACGTGGGCAACTCGGGAACCAGCTGCCGCATCGGGCTCGGGAGCGCCGCCCTCCTCCCGGACGGGGAGGCGCGCTTCGACGGGGACGCCCAGACGCGGCGCCGCCCCATGGGGCCCCTCCTCGAGGCCCTCTCGAACCTGGGCGCCCGCGCCCGCGCCGAGGGAGGGGAGGGCCGCCTCCCCGCCCGCGTGGGC
This sequence comes from bacterium, assembly GCA_036477985.1. Taxonomy (GTDB): domain Bacteria; phylum UBA8248; class UBA8248; order UBA8248; family UBA8248; genus JAZGDQ01. The sequence goes on along the minus strand of JAZGDQ010000305.1, from coordinate 3,113 downwards.
GGGCCCTGGAAGGGAGGCCGCACCTCGGTGGACGGCTCGACGAGCCAGTTCACCTCGAGCCTCCTGATGAACGCCCCCTTCGGGGAGGGGGAGACCGTCATCGAGCCCGTCGGCCTGAACGAGCGGCCCTACGTGGAGATGACCCTGTGGTGGCTCGACCGCCTGGGGCTCGTCTACGAGCGGGAGGGTTACGAGCGCTTCCGCGTGCCGGGGGGGCAGTCCCTCGCGTCCTTCGAAGTCGAGGTGCCGGCCGACTTCAGCTCGGCCGCCTTCCTCGCCGCGGCGGGCGCCCTGCCGGGCGGGGACGTCCTCCTCGAGGGGCTCGACATGAATGACCCTCAGGGGGACAAGGACTTCCTCGCGATGGCGGCCGCCATGGGGGCCGAGGTCGAGACCGGGGCGAAGGGAATTCGCGTGCGCGGCCGCGCGCTCCGGGGCGGGGAGTTCGACCTGAACGCGACGCCCGACCTGCTCCCCGTCATGGCCGTCCTGGCCGCCTTCGCCGAGGGGGAGACCCGGCTCGTGAACGTCCCCCAGGCGCGGATCAAGGAGACCGACCGGATCGCCGCCATGCGCGAGGTGATCGAGGCCCTGGGCGGGCGCGCGGACGAGCTCCCCGACGGCCTCGTCATCCAAGGGGGCGGCCTGCGGGGGGGCCGGGCTCCCGGCCGGGGAGACCACCGGGTGGTGATGGCGGCGGCGGTGGCCGGCCTCGCCGCGCCGGAGGGGGTGGAAGTCGACACGGCCGAGGCGATGGCGGTAACCTTTCCCGACTTTTGCGAGCGCATGCGCGCGTTGGGCGCGCGGATGGAGACGGTGGAAGAGGGATAGCGGAAGGGCCGGGGGATGCCGATCTACGAGTATGAGTGCAAGGCCTGCGGGTTCATCTCGGGCCATCTGGTGATGAAGCCCGCCGACCGGCGGCGGCTCATCTGCCGCGACTGCGGGGGGAAGCAGCTGCGCAAGGTGATGTCCCGCTTCGCCTCCCACAAGACCGAGGCCCAGCGGGTGGCCGAGTTCGATCCGAAGAAGGGCCAGGGGGAGTCCTTCTACAAGGACGACCGCAACATCGGCCTCTGGGCCCAGAAGCGCGCCCGGGAGATGGGGCTCGACCTGGGCGAGTCCTTTCAGGAGACCCTGGAGAAGGGCCGCTCGAAGAAGATCCTCGACAACCTCTGAGGCCCCGGTGCCCTCCTTCAGCGAAAGCCTCCGCCGCGAGGCCGCGCCCCTCTGGGCGACCATCCACGCCCATCCCTTCGTGACCGGAATCGGGGACGGGACCCTCCCGGAGGAGCGTTTCCGCTTCTACATGCGCCAGGACTACCTCTTCCTCATCGAGTACAGCCGGGTGATCGCCCTCGCCGCCGCCAAGGCGCCCCGGCTGGAGGAGATGGGCCGCTTCGCCGACCTCCTGAACGCGACGCTGAACGTGGAGATGGATCTCCACCGCGGCTTCGCCGCCAAGTTCGGCGTCACGGCTGAGGAGCTCGAGGCCGCCCGCCCCGCCCCCGCCTGCCGGGCCTACACGAACTTCCTCCTCGAGGCCGCCGGGTCGGGGACCTTCGGGGAGGCGGCCGCCGCCATGCTCCCCTGCCAGTGGGACTACGCCCTCATCGGGGAGGAGCTCGCCGCCCGGGGGCGGCCCGCGTCGGCCCCACTCTACGCCGAGTGGATCGACATGTACGCCTCCGAGGAGTTCGCCCGGCTCGCCGCCTGGCTCCGGGGCGTCCTCGACGGCGCGGCCGAGGAGGCCGGCCCGGCCGAGCGCGAGCGCATGCGCGCGCACTTCCTCGCCGGAACGCGCCACGAGTACCTCTTCTGGGAGATGAGCTGGAAGATGGAAGAGTGGCCGGTGTGAGCCGGACGGGCGCGCGGCCCCAGCGGGCGAAAGGCCTCCCCGATCTTCCCCGCTGCCCCTGGGCGGAGGGGGATCCCCTCATGGCGCGCTACCACGACGAGGAGTGGGGGGTCCCGGTCCGCGGGGACGCGGCCCACTTCGAGCGCCTCTGCCTGGAGGTGTTCCAGGCGGGCCTCTCCTGGCGCACCATCCTCAACAAGCGGGCGGCCTTCCGGCGCGCCTTCGACCGCTTCTCGCCCCGCAAGGTGGCCGCCTACGGGGGGCGCGAGGTGCGCCGCCTGCTCGCGGACGCGGGCATCGTCCGCCACCGGGGCAAAATCGAGTCCACCATCGAAAACGCCCGCCGCTTCCTCGCCCTCTCCAAGGCGCACGGCTCCTTCGCCCGCTATCTCGCCTCCCTGCCGGACGGGCTGGAGGACCTGCGGCCCATCCTCCGCAAGGAGTTCCTCTTCATGGGGCCGAAGATCGCCGAGAGCTATCTGGAGAGCGTGGGAAAGATCGCCCCCCTCCACGATCCGCGCTGCTGGCGGGCGCGGGAGGCGGGGCGGCGCGGGGGCGCTTGAATCCGGGATCACAAAAGGATACTTTGGGGGGGCGACTCCGCCCCGGAAGCCGGAATCTCTATCCAGCGGGTGAGAACAGTGGAAGTATTCGACCTGGCCATGAGAGAACTTCAGGAGATGGTTTTTACGATCATCCCGGCCATGGCCTATGGGGCGATCGTCTACCTCATCCTCCGCTTCACCATCGCCATGGCGAATGCCATCGTCACCGTCTCCACCAAATCGGAGGAGCCGAGCGTGGATCCCATCTCCGCGCTGCCTCTCTCCGCCCAGCTTCCTTCGGCAGCGGGGGAGTTGGGCGACGCGCCCCCGGCCCTCCCCGAGCAGACGCTCTCCGACTGATTTTCCGGGAAGAATTCCCGGGCGGGTGACCCGCTGCGGGACGGGTGACCCGCTGCGGGGCAGGTGACCTGCGGCAGGGCGGATGACCCGCGGCGGGGCAGGTGACCTGCGGCAGGATGGAAGCGCCCGCTACGGGGCGGGTGACCCGCTACGGGGCGGGTGACCCGCGGCGGGGCGAGGGATCAGGGACTACCGGCTCCCGCCGCCGCGCCGAATCAGGTCTTCTATCTTGCGGGAGTCGGCCGCCGAGGGCCCGCTCCCAACCTTTCCGCCCAGGGCGCCCGCCGCCGCGCCGATCCTCTCCCGCGCCTGCTCCAGGCGCTCGCCCACCTCCCCCGTGGAGACCGTCC
>JAZGDQ010000304.1:0-6255 GCA_036477985.1 bacterium | reverse complement strand
TACCCCTTGCGGGTGCGCACGCGGAAGGAGGCGGTCTTCAGCGGGGCGAGCATTTCGAGGGCTGCCGCGCAGACGGCCTCGCGGTCGAGGGGAAGGTGGCGCGCCCGGGCGAAGTTGGCCAGCCCGAAGACGCGCGCGAGGGCCTCCCGGATGGACGGCCAGTCGGCCCTCTCCCCCATCTCGAGGAAGAGCCGCCCGGGAAGCCTGCGGCACGCTCCCCCGCCGAAGGGCGAGGCCGTCTCCTGGACCCGTTGGGCGAGGCGGTCGACGAAGATGGGGCGGTTCTTCCCCTTCAGGCCGATCTCGTTGTAGTGGAGGAGGACGCAGGCCTCCCCCCCGGGCGCGGGCGGGGTCATGGGGCCCTCTCGAGGCGCACCGCGGCGCCGTCGGCGACGGAGAGGAAGCGCTTGGGATCGCCCTCCACCCGGCCGAGCGGGTTCACCGGGCTCGCCGCGCGGGGGGCTTCCCCCGTGCTCGCCGGGGTGGGGCCGAAGAAGATGCAGAAGGCCTTTCCGGGGGGCCAGTAGGCGATCTCGCCCGGGGCCATCTCCTCGCGCGCGCCGCCCTCCTGGGGGGCCTCCAGGGGGATGGCGAAGTAAATCTCCTCCCCCCAGGTGCTCGCCCGCCCCTCGATGGGGAGGGCCTCCCAGAGGAGGTCCGCCGTGGGGCCCTCGGCGAGGACGGCCCCGGCTTCGAGGTCTCCCGCCAGGATTTTGATTTTCCTGTCCATATGGCCTCCTGCCCGGAGGCGGGGGGAATCCGCCGCCCCCCACCATATTCCAGGGGCGGCCCCCTTGGGAAGGCCGTTTGCGCCCTTGACAGGGGGGGGGCCTCTTTCTAGATTGGACGGGCTGGTCCCGCATTTCGCCTTCATTTCATCCTCCACCGGGGTCCGCGCCGCGGGCGGACAAGGGGGCGGTTATGAATTTTCCCGAGGTCGTCGAGTCTCTCGCGCCCGATTTGGAGCGGGTCGAGGAAGCGATCCGGGAGAATTTCCATTCCGACGTCGTCCTCATCCCCGACGTGAGCGGCTACCTGAGCCGCTCTGGCGGAAAGCGCGTCCGCCCCATGCTCCTCCTCCTGAGCGCCAAGGCGTGCGGCTACGAGGGCCCCCGGGCCATCTCCCTCAGCTGCGTGGTCGAGTACATCCACACCGCCACCCTCCTCCACGACGACGTGGTGGACGGGGCGGAGGTGCGCCGCGGAAACGCCTCGGCCAACTCGAAGTGGGGGAACGAGGCGAGCGTCCTGGTCGGCGATTTCCTCTTCTCCAAGAGCTTCTCCATGATGGCCGACGACCAGGACGACCGCGTCATAAAGACCATGGCGGAGGCCTGCACCCTCCTCTCGGAGGGGGAGGTCCTCCAGCTCGTGAACATGTACAACCTCCGCCTCACCGAGGGGAAATACCTCGACGTCATCTACCGGAAGACGGCGGCCCTCATCGCCGCCAGCTGCCGGGTCGGCGCCTTTCTCGGGGACGCCTCCCCCTCCGTCGCCGACGCCTTCTTCCAGTTCGGAACCAAGGTGGGCTACGCCTTCCAGCTCGTGGACGACGCGCTCGACTACACGGGCGAGGAGGGGCGGACCGGGAAAACCATCGGCAAGGACCTGCGCGAGGGGAACGTCACCCTCCCCCTCCTCCGGGTCTTCTCCCAGGCCGCCCCGGCCGAGGCGGAGCGCCTCTCCCAAATCGTGGTCCACTCGGAGGCGGTCGACTCGGCGGCGCTCGACGACGTGCTCGAGCTGATCGAAAAGTACAAGACCATTCCCTACACCCTGGATCGCGCCCAGGGCTACATCGAGGCGGCCAAGGCGGCGCTCTCCGTCGTGCCCGATTCGGTTCCCCTCGACGCCCTGCGCGCCCTGGCCGACTACATCATCGAGCGAGACTACTAGACCCGAGGCCCTCCGCCCGGGTTTTCCCCGCCCCACGGGGGGCCCCGCCCGGGGAGAGGACCGCGCGGAGGGGCCCCGTCCCACGGAGAGGCCCCGTCCCACGGAGAGGCCCCGTCCCACGGAGGCCCCCTCCCGGACGGGAAGAGGAGCCGCCGGCCCTTGCGTCTCACCCGCCCCCTGGTTCTGGCCTCCGCCTCCCCCCGGCGCCAGCAGCTCCTCGAGGAGGCGGGCCTCGCCTTCGAGGCGCTGGCGACGCCCGCCGAGGCGGAGGAGCGGCTCGCGCCGGGGCTCCCGCCCGGGGAGTTGGCCGAGCGGAGCGCCCTCGCCAAGGCGCGGTGGGCGGCGCAGCGCCGGCCGCAGGCGGTTGTCCTGGGGGCGGACACCATCGTGGTCCTGGGGGAGGAGATCCTGGGCAAGCCTACGGACCGGGAGGATGCGCGGGGGATGCTCGCCCGCCTCTCGGGCCGGACCCACCGCGTCATCACCGGCTTCGCCCTCATCGGCCCGGGCCTCTCCTGCGTCTCGCGCGTGGAGACCGCCGTTCGGTTCCGGCCGCTGGACGAAGGCGCGATCGATCGCTACCTGGAGAGCGGGGAGCCGATGGACAAGGCCGGCGCCTACGCCATCCAGGGCATGGGGGGAAGCCTGGTGGATCGGGTGGAGGGGAGTTATACCAACGTAATCGGGCTTCCGCTTCCGGAGGTCCTCGTCCCCCTTCGGGACTGCGGCATCCTCGAGGACGGCCCCATCGCGGCGCCCCCGGAAAGGAGAAACTGATGCGCCTGGCGGAGAGAATGAGCCTCCTGAAGACCGAGAACTCCTTCGTGGTCCTGGCCAAGGCGAAGGAGCTCGAGCGGCAGGGGAGGGACATCATCCACCTCGAGATCGGGGACACCGACTTCGACACCCCGGGCAACATCGTCGAGGAGGCCTACGCCCAGCTCAAGGCCGGCCAGACGCACTACGCCCCCTCGGCCGGGTTGCTGGAGCTGCGCGAGGCGTGCTGCGAGTTCTTCCGCCGGGACGGCCGGGGGGAGTACGAGCCCAACGAGATCGTCATCGGCCCGGGCGGGAAGCCCTTCCTCTACTACACCATCATGGCCGTCGTCGGGCCGGGCGACGAGATGATCTACCCCGACCCCGGCTTTCCGGTCTACGAGTCGGTCGCCCTCTACGCCGGGGCGACGCCGGTCCCCCTCCCCATCCTCGAGGAGAACGATTTCCGCTTCACGGCCGAGGACCTGCGCTCGCGGGTGACGGAGCGCACCCGCCTCCTCGTCCTGAACTATCCCCATAACCCGACGGGCGGCGTCCTGACCCGCGCCGACCTGGAGGCCATCGCCGAGATCGCCATCGAGAACGACCTCGTCGTCCTCTCCGACGAGGTGTACGCCCACATGCTCTACGAGGGGGAGCACGTCTCCATCGGCACGCTGCCCGGAATGCGCGAGCGGACCATCATGCTCGAGACCTTCTCGAAGACCTACGCCATGACGGGGTGGCGGCTCGGCTTCATCGCCGCCCCCTCCGCGCTGGCCGACCCCCTGGCCCAGATTCTCACCAACTCGGTGAGCTGCGTGCCCCCCTTCATCCAGCTCGCCGGCGCCAAGGGGATTTTGGGGGATCAGGCCGAGAGCCGGGCCATGATGGCCGACTTCAAGCGCCGCCGCGATCTGTTCGTCTCCGGCCTGAACGAGATCGAGGGCATCTCGTGCAAATCCCCGGAGGGCGCTTTCTACGCCTTTCCCAACGTGAGCGCCCTGCCGATGGGCTCGGACGATCTCGCGGACTTCCTCCTGGACGAGTTCGGGGTGGCCGCCCTCCCGGGCTCCGCCTTCGGCGGCTTCGCCGAAAAGCACCTGCGGATGTGCTTCGCCAACAGCACCGAAAACCTCGAGCGCGCCCTCGACCGCATCGCCGAAGCCGTCAAAAAGCTCTGAGCCATGAGCCCGCGCTCGGCGACGCCGAAGGGAAGCGCGATCGTGTTCCTCTCGCGGAAGTTTCCGCCCGGGGATTTCGCGGCGCTCGCGCCCCTGTGCCGCCTCCGCGTCCACACGGCGGAGGGCCCGCCCGCCCGCGCCGCCTACCTCCGCGCCCTGCGCGGCGCCCGCGTTCTCATCTCGATGGTGGATGATGAGGTGGACGCCGCCTTGATGGACGCGGCCCCCTCCCTCGGCCTGGTCGCGAACTTCGGGGTGGGCTTCAACAACATCGACCTCGAGGCGGCCGCCGCGCGCGGCGTCCTTGCGGCGAACACCCCCGGGGTGGTGGCCGGACCCACGGCCGAGTGCGCCATGGCCCTTCTGCTCGCCGTCTGCCGCCGGATTCCCGAGAGCGACGCCTTCGTGCGCGCCGGCAAGTGGAAGGAGTGGACGCCCACCCTCCTCGAATCCACCGGGCTGGCCGGGAAGGTGCTGGGGATCGTGGGCCTGGGCGGAATCGGCTCCGCCGTCGCGCGCATGGCGCCCGGCTTCGGCCTCAAGGTGCGCTACTGGAGCCGGCGTCGGCGCTCCCGCAAGGAGGAGGCCGCCCTGGGCGTGTGCTACCGCCCCCTCGGCCGCCTCCTCGCCGAGGCCGACTTCCTGACCCTCCACGTCGCCCTCAACGAGGACACCCGGCGCCTCATCGACGCGGCGGCATTGTCACGAATGAAGCCGGGGGCCTTTCTCGTCAACACCTCGCGCGGCGCCGTCGTGGACGAGAAGGCCCTCGTGCGCGCCCTGCGCGCCGGCCGCCTCGCCGGGGCGGGCCTCGATGTGTTCGAGAACGAGCCCGAGCCGCACCCCGCCCTGTGCAAGATGCCCAACGTCGTCCTCCATCCCCACCTGGGGACCTCCTCGCGCGATGGGCGCCTCGCCCTGGCCGGCCGGGTGGTGCGCAACGTGCGCGCCTACCTGGCGGGCCGCCGTCCTCCGGATCTGCTGAACCCGGAGGCCTGGCCCCGCAGGCGGCGGTGATGGCCCGGGGAAGCCGGCGCGGCCGGCCCGCCGCCCCCGTCCGCGTCGGGGTGGACACGGGGGGGACGTTCACCGATTTCATCCTCGTGGAGCGCGGCCGCGTCCGCGTCCACAAGGTGCTCTCCACCCCGGACAACCCGGCCCGGGCCATCCTGCGCGGCCTCGCCGACCTCTTCGGGGAGAACGGAGAGCGGGGCGCGCCCGCCCTCGACCTCACCCACGGCTCCACGGTGGCGACCAACGCCCTCCTCACCCGGCGGGGGGCGAAGACCGCCCTCGTCACGACCGCCGGCTTCGAGGACGTGATCGAGATCGGCCGCCAGAACCGCAAGGAGCTCTACGATCTCGCCTACCGGCGCCCCCCCGCCCTCGTTCCCCGCCGCCTGCGCTTCGGGGTGCGGGAGCGGCTGGACGAGCGGGGCGAGGTGATCGAACCCCTCGACGAGGAGGACCTCGCCTCCCTCGCCGAAAGGCTCCGGGCCGCCGGGGCGGAGTCGGTGGCCATCTGCTTCCTCCACTCCTACGCGAACCCGGCCCACGAGAAGCGGGTCGAGCGGGCCCTGCGCGGGGCGGGCTTCTTCGTCTCGGCCTCGAGCCGCGTCCTCCCCGAGTACCGCGAGTACGAGCGGATGAGCACCACCTGCGTGAACGCCTACGTGGGGCCGCTCATGATCCGCTACCTGGGGGATCTCGAGCGGAAGCTGGGCGCGGGCGTCCTCCGGGTGATGCAGAGCATCGGAGGGACAATCTCGGGGGGGATGGCCTCGCGCGAGGCTGTGCGCACCATCCTCTCCGGGCCGGCCGGCGGGGTGGTGGGCGCCTTCGAGGTGAGCCGCCGGGCGGGCTTCGACCGCGTCATCACCCTCGACATGGGCGGCACCAGCACGGACGTCTCCCTCCTCCAGGGGGAGATCGGCTTCACCTCCGAGACCGAGGTGGCCGGATGCCCCATCCGCGTCCCCGTCATCGACATCCACACCGTGGGGGCGGGCGGGGGCTCCATCGCCCGGCGCGACCCGGGCGGCGCCCTCGAGGTGGGCCCCGAGAGCGCGGGCGCCGACCCCGGGCCCATGTGCTACGGCAAGGGGCGCGAGGTGACCGTCACCGACGCGAACCTCTACCTGGGCCGCCTCGACCCCGCCCGCTTCCTCGGGGGGCGGATGCGCCTCCATCCCGAGGCGGTGGAGTCGGGAATCGCGAAGCTGGCCGCCTCCCTGGGGCTCGAGCCCGTCCAGGCGGCCGAGGGCGTCCTGCGGGTGGCGGACCAGCACATGGCCCGGGCCATCCGCCTCATCACCCTCGAGCGGGGGCACGATCCGCGCGAGTTCGCCCTCGCCTCCTTCGGCGGGGCGGGGGCCATGCACGCCTGCTCCCTCGCGCGGATCCTGAACATCCCAAC
>JAZGDQ010000303.1:0-2877 GCA_036477985.1 bacterium | reverse complement strand
CTCATCATCCACCTCGCGCCGGGCGAGCCGAGCCAGATCGACCCGCTCAACCCCCGCTTCCGCGCCGAGGACATCGCCCGCTACCGCGCCGCCTTCGACCTCGACAAGCCGCTCTGGAAGCAGTACTTCCTCTTCTACAAAAAATTCTTTACGGGCGAGCTCAAGAGCTTCAAGGACAGCCAGCCCGTCATGGGGAAGATCTGGGTGCGCTTTCTCAACAGCCTGCCCATCTTCATCGTGGGGACCATCCTGACCTGGTGCCTCGCCTTCCCGATGGGGATCGGCGCGGCCCTCAAGCGGGGGAGCATGTTCGACCAGGCCACGACCGTGGCGAGCTATCTCCTCATCTCCCTGCCCGGCTTCTTTCTCGCCTACCTCCTCATCATCTTCGTCGTGAAGACCTTCGAAGTCCCCGTCCTGGGCCTGCGCACCTTCGGGCAGGAGGGCGCCGCCTTCATCTACCGGATGATGGACCGCTCCTGGCACCTCGTCCTCCCGAGCCTCCTGGGGGCCACCGGGGGAATCGCCTTCCTCTCGCGCTACGTCCGCGGCCAGATGATCGAGGTCCTCGACTCGGACTACATCCGCACGGCCCTCTCCAAGGGGCTCGATGAGGATTCGGTCTACTACGTCCACGCCCTGCGGAACGCCGCCCTCCCCTTCGTCACCATGTTCGGCCTCCTCCTTCCCGGCCTCATCGGCGGCTCGGTCATCATCGAGACCATCTTCGCCTGGCCCGGAATGGGGCGGATGGCCTTCGAGGCCGTCCTCACCCGCGACTACCCCATCATCGTGAGCCTGAACTTCATCGCCGCCTTCCTCGTCCTCATCGGCACCTTCGTCTCCGACCTCCTCTACGTGGTGGTCGATCCGCGGATACGGCTATGACCCAGGAAGCGCGCGCCCTCGACGCGGGCGATCTCATCGGGGACGACCTCACCCCCTGGCAGCGCGTCCGCCGAAACCTGGCCGCGAACCGGCTGGCCATGGTCGGGGCCTTCACCCTCCTCATCTTCCTGGCCCTCGCCCTGGCGGGCTGGCAATCGACCGCGGGGCGGGACCCCCTCTTCGACCCGAGCACGGTGCGCCTGCCGGACAAGCTCAAGCCCCCCCTCTCCACGCCCAACCGGGCGGCCCTTCCGCCCGCCGCCATCCCCCGCCTGAACGTCTACCTCTTCGGGACGGACGAGCTGGGCCGGGACGTCTTCGCGCGCATGCTCCAGGGGGCGAAGGTGTCCATGGCGGTGGGAGTCGTCTCGGTGGGGATCGCCATCGTCCTGGGCGTCGTCATGGGCGGAATCGCGGGCTTCTACGGGGAGCGCCAGATCGGGCTCGCCCCTGTCCTGGGGGCCGCCGCGGGCGGGGGAATGGGGTATCTCATCTGGACCACGCTGGGGGGCGCGCCCCTCATCGGCGCCTGCATCGGGGGATTCCTGGGGCTTGTGCGCCCCGGCGGCGGGGGGGAGCGCCGGCTCCCCGAGGGCTTCCTCATCGGCGCCCTGGCGGGCATTGCGATCTCCCCCCTCTTCCCGGCCACGGGCGGGGGCGCCGGGCTCTGGCTCTCCGTTCTCGCCCTGGCGGGCTTCATCCTCCTGGGCGGAATCATCGGGGGGCTGGCGGAGACCGAACCGCCCGCCGAGGCCCACCTGGGCGCCCTCGCGGGGGGGGCGGCCGTCTACTTCGCCTCCCTCTTCTTCGAGACCGGGACGGCGGCCCTATGGGGGCTCGTCCTGATCGGGGGCGCCCTCCTGGCCGCCGCGGCCCGCCGGGCCGGCCTCATCCGCCCCCTCCGGCGCGTGCGCCTCCCCCGGACGGACACCCTCTTCATCTCCCTCGTCGACGTTCAGCTCTCCTTCCCCTCCTTCTTCCTCATCCTGACGGTGATCGCCCTCCTCCCGCCCAGCATCTGGAACATCATGATCGTCATCGGGGTGACGGGCTGGGTCGGGCCGGCCCGCTTCGTGCGCGCCGAGATACTCTCCTTGCGCGAGCGCGCCTTCGTCGAGGCCGCGGTGGCCCTGGGCGGCGGCGACTTCCGACTCATCTTCCTGCACCTCATGCCCAACGCCATGGCGCCGGTTCTCGTCTCGGCCACCATCGGAATCGCGGGCGCCATCCTGACCGAGGCGGGCCTCAGCTTCCTCGGCTTCGGCGTCCCCCCGCCCGACGCCACCTGGGGGAACATCCTCTCGGACGGGAAGAAGTACATCTTCGACGCCCCCTGGCTCACCCTCATCCCGGGCTTCGCCATCCTCATCGTCGTCCTCGCCTTCAACCTCTTCGGCGAGGGCCTGCGCGACGCCCTCAACCCGCGGGCGAAGCCGGAGTAAGGCCGGAGAGAAAGAGAAATAGAGAGGGGGGGGGGATTCCCCGCGCGCAGTGGGCCTTAAGTTGACAGCCCCGCGCGGGCGACGCTATATACCCATTTGCTCGAGGCCGCCGATTAGCCGCCTTTGAGCCGAGCCTGCCCAAGTGGTGGAACTGGTAGACACGCTAGCTTGAGGGGCTAGTGGGGGCAACCCCGTGTCGGTTCGAGTCCGGCCTTGGGCACCATCCGAAAAAAAGGGGCTGCGGAGGAGGAGACACTACCGCAGCCCTTTTTGTTTTCCCGGCGCGGCGCCGGTGCCCGCGCGGCCCCCGCCTCAATTCTTCTCCCCGCCCTCCTTCTTCTCCTCCTCCTTGGGGGCCCAGTGGCGGCGGTACTCGTCCCCGAAGGTGAGGGTGGAGAGGTTGTCCATCCGGTCGAGGAAGACCACCCCGTCGAGGTGGTCCGCCTCGTGCTGGCACACCCGGGCGGCGAAGTCCTCGAACTCCACCGAGTAGGCGCGCCCCTCCTCGTCGAGCGCATCGAGGCGCACCCGCAGGGGGCGGCTCACC
>JAZGDQ010000302.1:0-4037 GCA_036477985.1 bacterium | reverse complement strand
TCGGGGAGGGCGAAGGAGAGGATGACGTCCCCCTCCAGGGAGGCGGGATCGGCGGTGAGGGGGACGCCCAGGGGCCCCGCCCCCGCGTTCTGGCCTGCGTCGGCGCCCAGGCTCGGGTGATCGGCCCGCTCGAGCGCCCCCGAGAGGGTCATGTCCTCCGCCGCCGCGATCATGTAGACGAGGCGGCAGCCCATCCGCCCCGCCGCGCCCGCCACGACTGCCCGCATCGCCAAGGTCTCCGCCCCCCGTCCCATAAGCCGGACCTTTCGCCCGGCCGGAAAACCCCTTACGCTTCAGGGCATTATACGCAGGGCCGCCCCCGCAGGGAACCTGCCCGCGTCTCATAGGCGGGGGGATCGGCTTCCCTCCCGGAGGAGGTCCCTCGGCCGCTTGGACGAACGCGCGCAAATGGCGGATGTTGAATGCTCGAAGCGGGAATCTCAAGCCTGGTGGAGAGGGTCGGATTGGGTTCGGCTCCGAGGGCCCAGGAAGAATCGGTTTGGGTGGCCCGCTGCAAGGCCGGCGATCCGGACGCCTTCGAGCCCCTGGTCCGCCAGAACGCGGGCCGCATACAGCGCCTGGTCTGGGGAATGCTCGGGGAGCGGCGGGAGGAGGCGGAGGATGTGGTCCAGGAGATTTTTCTCAAGGCCTACATGGCCCTTCCCCGCTTCCGGGGGGAGTCGAAATTCTCCACCTGGGTGCACCGCATCGCCGTCAACCATTGCCGCGACATCGCCCGGCGCTCCCCGCCCCCCGCGGTGGAGCTGGACGAGAACCTCCTGGCCGACCTGCCCGAGCCCGAGGCCCAGCCCGAGGAGGAGGGCCTTCGGCGCCAGAGGGAGCGCGAGCTTCACCTCCTCCTCGGCCGCCTCAAGGAGCACCACCGGCGAATCCTGGTCCTTCGGGAGATCGAGGGCCTGGAGTATGAAGAGATCGGACGGATTCTCGGGATTCCGCCGGGGACGGTCCGCTCGCGCCTGAGCCGGGCGCGGGCGAGACTCCTTCGCGCGGCCGAGCGCCTTCGGGAGGAAGCGAGATGAGAGCGTGGCGAAAATGGCGTGAGCGCCTCCGGCGGGCGGACGCCTGGGAGATCTTCTCCCGGGACGCCGAGGTGGAGCGCCTCAAGGCCCTCTTCCGCGCGGCGCCCGGGGACGATCCCGAGGCCGGCGCCCGGATATGGCGCGGCCTGCGTCCCGCCCTCCGCCGCCTCGGGGGCGCCCCGGCGCCCTCCTTCGCCTCCGCCCTCGCCGCCATCGGGCCGCACTTCGTGACGGCCTCCTTCGCGGGGGTGGCCCTCGCCGCCGCCCTGTTCATCTTCCGGGGCGGACCGGCGCCGGCCCCGGCCCCCCCTGCGCCCGAGCCCGCGCTCGTCGCCGCCATGTCCGCCGTGGAGCGCCCGCGCGCGCCCGCGGGCGACGCGCTCGAGGCCCGTAGCGGGGACGATCTTTTGCAGTTCATCGCCTACAGCCCGGCGAATCGCTGAGGCGGACGGAGGAAGGACGCGCCGATGGGCATTTGGGATCGCATCGAGGGAGCCAAGGGGCGCGCCGCGGCCGCGCTCCTCGCCGTCTTCATCGCGGGCGGCGGGGCGGGCTACTTCGCCGGCCGCTGGCACACCCTTCGGCGCGTGACGGCCGATCCCCTCGCCTTCGGTCTCGCGCCCCGCAAATCCGAAAGAAAGGTGCGCTTCATGCACCGCCTCCAGCGCGACCTGAGCCTGCGCGAGGCCCAAAGGGCGCGGGTGGACGACATCCTGCGCCGGCGCCACGAGGAGATGATGCGCTTCCGCAAGGAGATCCGTCCCAACATCGAACGCACCCTCCAGGAGGCCACCTCCGAGATCCGCTCCCTCCTCGACTCGGGACAACAAAGCAAGTTCGACGTCATGGTGACCGAGTACCGGGAGCGCCGCCGCCGCCTCCGGGAGCGGTGGATGCAGCGGCGCCGGGAGATGATGCGCCGGGTCCGCGAGGGGGAGCGGGGCGGCCCGGGCGGCCGCTGAGCGGGGCGGGCGCTGAGCCGGGGGCCGCTTCCGTCATCCCTCTCCCGGGCGCCGCCGCCCCGCCGGACCTCGCCCCCCTTCCTGCAGTGGCCGGAGCCACCCCGCTTCGCCCGGCGCCGAATCCTGAAAAGGGAACCCCGGCGCGTCCAACCCAATGAAGCGCGGGCGGAGGAGATCGCCGCCGTCTGCCGCAAGCTGATTGGATTCAATTTTCGCTGCCGAAGGAAGGAGTTTCACCATGAACGTCAAGCGCACCGCTCTCATCGCCACCCTCGCCGCCGCCCTCGGAATCGGATTCGCGGGGACCACATTCGCCCATGGTCCCGGAGGGGGCGGGTTCAAAAGTCACCGCGGAGGTTTCGGCCACATAGGACGGGGCGGCCCCTTCGGCCGGATCCGCGCCTTCGCCGCAAAGCCGTTGATTTCAATATCCCTCGCGAACCGCGATGAGCTGAAGCTCACCCCGGCCCAGGCCCAGAAGCTCACGGACCTGCGCGACGGATTCATCAAGAGGCATATCCGCGAGCGGGCGGAAATCAAGGTCATGCGCCTCGACCTGCGCCGGGCGCTGGACGCCGAAAATGTGGATCTGGCCGACGTGGAGAAGCAGGTTCGCGCCATCGCGAAGATACGCGCCGACCTGAGAATCGCCCGCCTTGGCGCCATCGACGAAGGGAGGCGGATCCTCACCGCCGAGCAGCAGGAGCAGCTCCGCACCCTCGTCCGCCAGCGCTCCCGCCGCCACGGCATGGGAATGGGCATGGAAATGGGTATGGGTATGGGCCGCGGAATGGGACCCGAAGGGCGCGAAGGAAACCGCGGCCGCTAGATCGATCAACGAGAAAGGCTCCCCCCTTCGGGGGGGAGCCTTTTTTTGTCGGCGCATGGGGCTGAAGGGACAGAGGAGGACGGAGAAGGATCTTAGCGGACGGCCTCCTCGGTGAGCTCGCCCTGGTAGACGAGGCGCGTCTCCCCCTCCATGTAGACCTCGCGCACCTCCTCGCCCCGCCCCGAGAAGTGGATGGTGAGGATCTCCCCGCCCCGGACGTGCACCTCGACCGGAGGCTCCACCATCCCCCGCCCGGCGGCCAGAATGGCGGCCGCCACCGCGCCCGTTCCGCAGGCGAGGGTCTCATCCTCCACCCCGCGCTCGTAGGTGCGCAGCTTCAGGGCGCCCTTCCCCGCGGGCTGGCAGAAGTTCGCGTTCACCCCGGCGGGGGCGAACTCGGCGTGGCGGCGGATCAGGCGCCCCTCCTCCACGACCCGGACCGCCTCGACGTCCTCGACGAACTCGACGGCGTGGGGAACCCCGGTGTCGAGGTGGTCGACGACCGCCTCCCGCTCCCCGAGCCGCAGGGCGATCCCCGTCCGCAGGCCCCTGGGCGGGGTCATCCGCAGCTTCACGCAGCTCCCCCGGTCGGTGGCGTCGATCACCCCGGCGAGGGTCTCGAAGGAGACCGGGTTGGAGTCGATCCCGAGCTGGCGGGCGAAGCGGACGGCGCAGCGCCCCCCGTTCCCGCACATCTCGGCCTCGGAGCCGTCGGCGTTGAAGAAGCGCCACTTGAAGTCGGCCCGCTCGCTCGGCTCGATGAACATCACCCCGTCGGCCCCGACGGAGATGCCGCGGCGGCAGATCGAGCGGACGAAATCGATCATCGCGTCGGCGTCGAAGCGCAGGTCGCGGTTGTCGATGAAGACGAAATCGTTTCCGCTCCCGCTGAGCTTGGTGAAGCGAATGGGCTCGCCCATCCTCAGCCGCCTCCCCCGGAGATGAACGCGGGGATGCTCTCCCCCTGGATGAGATCCGCGAAGGTCTCGCGCTCGCGGATGACGAAGCGCTCCCCCCCGCGCACCAGGATCTCGGGGGGGCGGGGCCGCGAGTTGTAGTTCGAGGACATGGAGAAGGCGTAGGCCCCGGCGCTCATGACGGCGATGAGGTCCCCCCGCTTGTACTCGGGCAGATCGCGCTCCTTCGCCAGATAGTCCCCGCTCTCGCAGACGGGCCCCACGATGTCGCTCCGCCGGCGGGGGCGGT
>JAZGDQ010000301.1:0-4825 GCA_036477985.1 bacterium | reverse complement strand
CTTGATGTTCCCCGCAATCTCTTGGCGCAGGCCGATGATGTAATGGTAGTAGGCCTCCGCCGTCCCGGACCCGTTGGTCAGGCTCCCGACCGCGAGCTTCACCTCGGGCTCCTGGGCGACGCACCCGGCCAGAAGGGCCGCCAGACACAGGGGCGGGGCGAGGCGGCGGACAACCGCCCAAGCGGCGCTCAGGCGAAATTCGATCCGGCTCAAAATTCACTCTCCACGGCGGCGGCGCCCCGGACCCGGGCCAGGAGGCGCTCGGCCCTTCCCCGGAGCTCGCTATCGGACAGAGAGCGGAGGGCCGCCTCCACCCGCTTTTCGTCTTCGGCGGCGATCCGCACGGGGACGGGGCCGGGCGGCCTGTTCGACCGACTCCCGCCGGCGCGCTCCCCGGGGGTGAAGGACCCCACACGAAGCTGAAGCTCCTCGAACTCCCCCCCGCCGAGCGCCTCGTTCAGGCGCGCCAAGAGAAATTCGCGCCTCATCTCCAGCTCCTGGAGCCAGGCCGAGTCGGCCACCTCCACGACCAGCCGCCCGCCCCGGGCGGAGACCGGGCGCGCCACCCGGGCCAGGGCTTCGCCCACCGCCTCCTCCCACACGCGGAAGACGCGGTGGCGCGCGAGGCGGCGCCCCCAGGGCTCGGTGCGGCGCACTTCGCCAGGGAGGCTGGAGAAAGCTATCAGCCCGTGGCGTCCGCGGGCGCTCACCGGCTCGCCCTCCCGGCGGCGGGAAGATCGCGCGCCCCGCCCTCCTCTAACAACTCCGAGATGGCGTCCATCACCCGCTCCACGATGCGAATGCTCGACTCCTTCGAGTTCCCGACCGCGTACTCCTCGCTCAGGTCGAGGGGGGCGCCGAAAGCCACCCGGACGGGAGTGCCCCACCGGGGCAGCATCTTTCCGACCGGGATCACCTTGTCCGTCCCGCTCACGGCGACCGGTATGACGACCGGCTTCGTGTCGCGGATGATCTTCCCCACCATCCGGTTGCCGGCCCCCAGCTTCCCGTCCCGGCTGCGCGTGCCCTCGGGATAGAGGACAACCTTGTGGCGGCGGATGTAATCCTCCATCATCCGTATGGTGGAAAGATCGGCTCCCCCGCGCTTTATCGGAAAGGAGTGAATCTTCCGGAGGAACCAGCCGACCAGGGGATTCCGGAACAACTCCTCCTTCGCCACCTCCATCAGTGTCTCATGGGGGTGCTTCGTGTAGACCGACCACGGGACGAGGAGGACGTCCAGGGCGGAGATGTGGTTGCTCAGAAAGAGCACCCCTCCCCCGGACGGGACGTTCTCCAGGCCCTCGATCCGCACCGGGGCGACCCACCGGAAGAAGTAGGCGAGCAGCGAGCACACCGCCCAAATCAGGAACCGATCGATCCACGGGCCGGGACCACCCATCTTCTCACCGCTCCACGACTACCGCTTTCCCAACCCGAGAGAATCCCGAAAAGGCGGCCAGCCGGAGGGCGCAAAGGCCCCTCCCCCAGCTTCGGCATTATACATGCCTTTCGGCGGGAGATGCACGATGGCACCCCTCCGCTCATCATTCTCGCCCCCCGAGGGGGGGTCTTGCCCCATCCCCGGGCCGGCGCCATAATCGGGCCGCCCCATTCAAGGGGCGGCTCGCTCGGATTCTTCCCGGTCCTGGAGCGTTTTTTCTTTGGTCGCTATAAACCCCCAAATCTTCCGCGAATACGACATTCGGGGCGTGGTGGACCGCGACCTCACCCCGGAGGCGGTCCGCCTCCTGGGCCGGGCCATCGGCGCCCATCTGGGCGGCGCCGGAGGGGGGCGCCTCGCCCTCGGGCGCGACAACCGCCTCTCTTCGCCCGCCTACTACGAGGCCATGGCCGAGGGGCTGTGCGCCGCCGGGCGCCAGGTCTACGGCATCGGAATGGCCCCCACCCCCTGCCTCTCCTTCGCCATCCACCACCTCGGCGCCGCCGGGGGGATACAGATCACCGGCAGCCACAACCCGCCCGAGTTCAACGGCTTCAAGATCAGCCGGGGGAAGGAGGCGCTCCACGGGGAGGAGATTCAGGCCATCCGCCGCCGCATCGAGGCGGGACTTCCCGAGGAGGCCGCGCCGCCGGGCGCCTTCGAGGAGGTGGACGTGCGGGACGCCTACCTCGCCCGGGTGAGCGAGAGCCTCTCCCTCGCCCGCCCGATCAAGGTGGTGCTCGACGCGGGAAACGGGGTGGCCGGCACGGTGGCCCCCCAGGCCATGCGGATGATCGGGGCCGAGGTCGTCGAGCTCTTCTGCGAGCCCGACGGAACCTATCCCCACCATCATCCCGACCCCACCATCGAGGCCAACCTCCAGGACCTCATCGCCGCCGTCCGGGAGAGCGGCGCCGAGGCGGGAATCGCCTTCGACGGCGACGGCGACCGGATCGGGGTGGTGGACTCGAGCGGGCGCGTCATCTTGGGCGACGAGCTGCTCATCCTCTATTCGGCCCCCATCCTGGCCCGCCGTCCGGGCGAGGCCGTCGTCTTCGACGTCAAATGCTCCTCGCGCCTCATCGAGGCCGTCCGCCGGATGGGGGGCCGCCCCGTCATGTCCCCCACCGGCCACTCCCTCATCCGCGCGCGCCTGAACGAGGAGAACGCCCCGCTGGCGGGCGAGCTCTCGGGCCACATCTTCTTCTCGGACGGCTACCTGGGCTACGACGACGCCATCTACGCCGCCGCCCGCCTCCTCCACCTCCTCGCCGAGGGCGATCAGACCCTCGCCGAGCGGATGGCCGGGCTGCCCCCCGCCATCGCCACCCCCGAGCTTCGGATCGAGTGCACGGACGAGGAGAAATTCGGTATTGTGGAGGACCTGCGGGCGCACTTTCGCGGAAAGTACGAGACCATCGAGATAGACGGCGCGCGCATCAGCTTCCCCAAGGGCTGGGGGCTCATCCGCGCCTCGAACACCCAGCCCGCGCTGGTGTGCCGCTTCGAGGCGGAGGACGCCGAATCCATGAACGCCTACCGCGAGGAAGTGTTCGCCCGGCTGCGGAATTACCCTTCGGTGAAACTCCCCGATGAATAGCCTTCGCCGGCTCTACGACTGGGTCTTGAGCTGGGCCGACACCGGATACGGGACCTCCGCCCTGGGGGCCGTCTCCTTCACCGAGTCGGTGTTCCTGCCCATCCCCCCCGACCCCCTCCTCATGGCCCTGTGCCTGGGGAACCCGCGGCGGGCCTACTACTTCGCCCTGGTCTGCTCGCTCGCCTCGGTCGCGGGGGGGGCGGCGGGCTACCTCATCGGCGTCTGGCTCTTCGAGGCGATCGGCCAGCCCATCCTCCTCTTCTACGGGGCGATGGAGAAGTACAACACGCTCCAGACCTGGTTCCGGACCTACGACGCCTGGGCGGTGGGGGTGGCCGGCTTCACCCCCATCCCCTACAAGGTGTTCACCATCTCGGCCGGCGCCTTCCGCATCAACTTCCTCGTCTTCCTCTTCGCCTCCCTCATCAGCCGCTCGGCGCGCTTCTTCCTCGTCGCCTGGCTCATCCGCCGCTTCGGCTCCTCCATCCGCGGCTTCATCGACCGCTACTTCAACCTCCTGACCCTCGTGTTCATCGTCCTCCTCGTCGGCGGATTCCTCGTCCTCCGGTGGGCGAGCTAGTGAAAAGGGGCCCGAGTCCCCCCCTCTGGGCCGTCATCATGGCCGGGGGAATCGGAGCCCGCTTCTGGCCCGTGAGCCGGCGGAAGCGGCCCAAGCAGTTTCTCCCCGCCGGAGGCGGAACGCCCGCCAAGGCGCGGGGGAGGAAAGGCGGGCGGCCCATCCCGCCCGAGGGCTCCCTCATCGCCGAAACGGCGCGCCGCCTCCGGGGGCTCGTCCCGCCCGGGCGCATCCTCGTCGTGGGGTCGGCCGGTCATCGGCGCCTCATCCGCGAGACGCTGCCCGAGGTTCCGGCGCGGAACATCGTCCTCGAGCCCGAGGGGCGGAACACCGCGCCCTGCCTCGGCCTCGCCGCCCACCTCATCGAGGCGCGCGCGCCCGGGGCGGTGATGGCCGCCTTCCCCGCCGATCACCACATCTCCCGCCCCGCCCTCCTGCGGCGGCTCGTGCGGGCGGGGGCGCGGCTGGCGGCCGAGCGCGACGCCATCGTCACCCTCGGGATGGAGCCCCGCTGGGCCGAGACGGGCTACGGCTACATCCGCCGCGGCGCGCCGGTCGAGGCCCCCGGGGGGCTGGAGGCCTACGCCGTCCGCCGCTTCACCGAGAAGCCCAAGGCGGCCGCCGCCCGGCGCTACCTCGCCTCGGGCGCCTACTACTGGAACGGGGGGATCTTCATCTGGCGGGCCGCGCGGGCCGTGGAGGAGATCGCCCGCAACCTGCCCGCGACGGGGCGGCGCCTGCGCCGCGCCGCCGCCGCCTTGCGGGAGGGGGACAAGGCCGCCTTCGCCCGCGCCTTCAAGGGCTGCCAGGCGGTGAGCATCGACTACGCCGTCATGGAGCGCGCGCGCGGGCTCATCGTCCTGCCCGCCGCCATCGGCTGGAGCGACGTGGGGAGCTGGACGGCGCTGCGGGAGGTCCTCTCCCCCGACGGGGACGGGAACGTGTGGATCCTCCCCAAGGGGGCCAGGGTCTGCGCCGAGGGGGCGCGCGGCCTCATCGTGCGCGCCGAGAAATCCCTCGTCGCCGCCCTCGGGGTGGAGAACCTCATCGTCGTCGAGACCGGGGACGCCCTTCTCCTTTGCGCGGCCGACCGGGCCCAGGAGGTGGGCGATCTCGTCAAGCGGCTCGGCGCCGAGGGGCTCGCCCGCCTCCTCTAGGGCGGGAAAATCTCATGTCCTCCGCCATCGGCTGGGGCCAGGCCCTC